>NZ_LOAR01000015.1:0-137667 GCF_001620885.1 Klebsiella sp. D5A
TGAGATCGCGTAATAAATTACGCATCGCCAGCATGGCGCGGAGTTGCGGTATTTGCCGGGCAACCTGCTCCGGTTCAAAATCTTTGATGTCGGTAAAACGCAGTCTGACATTCTCCTCTTCACCATTACCGGCCAGCGTATTCGGCACCGAGAGGTTAACTTCCGGGCTAAATTCCGAAAGTACGCTGTTAAAGTTATTTTTATTGACGTTTATTTTTTCTCTTTCCGATAAAGGCCGGTTTTCCTTACCATGACTAAAATCGCCAATGGTAAGCAGCTTCAGCGGCAGTTCGACCTTCTTCTGCGCGCCGCCGGTATGAAGAGATAATTTGAGATTAATGCGCGCCCTGGGGACTTCATTCTGGAACGTATCAGCCATAGCAGTTCCTTTCCTTAAGGAATAATTATTGAAGAGTTGACGATAAAAACCGGATGATAATAGAGCAAAAACAGATTATCGATCAACTTAACAAGAATATTTCTTTAATGCATTCACAAGGCAAACAAGTTTATTTTAATAGTAACAACAATGAATGACTTACAGCCAAATATAAAGTCCAAAGCCAACACCCTCAATTAACATTGAACACATGAATATTCACATCACATATCATCAAGGCGATAAAAAAAATAGATTAAATGAATATGATAGCGGCAATTCCCGTGAATAATATTGTCATGAGATAATTGATATTATCGTTAGCAGATCAGGCACGCATTTAAGCCACTTCTCCTGTTTTCGTCCACGCTGAACCGTCAGCAGCCCTGGCACACAGGCCTGCGGAACCCGCGATATCTTCCACCACAGACAGCCGTCAGTAGCTGAAAAAGGTTATTTTCCCGGGTGACTGACCACACGGCGATGTCGGCAAAAGTTGTCGTTACCAGAAAAAACATGACCCCGATAGCAAGATGCACACGCTACCGTCTTCGGCATCCTGAGGGGGTCGCATTCTGCGGATCGCCAGGCTATATCTAAGACACCTTTCTCCCACAATGAGTAAAAATGATGAGCAAGAAGATCCTGATGCTGGTCGGCGATTATGCCGAAGATTACGAAACGATGGTCCCTTTTCAGGCACTGCAGATGATTGGCCACCAGGTCGATGCCGTCTGCCCGG
Organism: Klebsiella sp. D5A; assembly: GCF_001620885.1. Classification (NCBI taxonomy): domain Bacteria; kingdom Pseudomonadati; phylum Pseudomonadota; class Gammaproteobacteria; order Enterobacterales; family Enterobacteriaceae; genus Klebsiella; species Klebsiella sp. D5A. The sequence goes on from NZ_LOAR01000015.1 coordinate 1,122, forward strand.
ATAAAGCCGCTGGCGACTATGTCATGACCGCGATTCATGACTTTGACGGCGCCCAGACTTATAGCGAAAAGCCGGGGCACCGCTTCACCCTGAACGCCAATTTTGCCGCGGTGAAGGCCGAGGACTATGACGCGCTAGTGATCCCCGGTGGCCGGGCGCCGGAGTATCTGCGCCTGAACGAGGAGGTTATTAAACTGGTACAGGCATTCGACGCCGCGCGTAAACCTATCGCCGCCGTCTGCCATGGCCCACAGCTGCTGGCCGCCGCTGGTATTCTCCAGGGCCGCACTTGCAGCGCTTATCCCGCCTGTGCCCCGGAAGTGCGCCTGAGCGGTGGGCACTATGCGGATATTGGTATCGACCAGGCGCATGTGGACGGTAACCTGGTTACCGCCCCTGCCTGGCCGGCCCACCCGCAGTGGTTGGCGAAATTCGCCGCCCTGCTGGCGGAATAACCATACTGAGCCGGCGTTTTTGTTGAGCCACCCGCCACTCTGCGGGAATCTATGCCTCAGCGCGGCGTTTAGTATCGGATAAGCGCGCTGTTTTATGTTATCCCGACAGCGGGGATGCGCCACGATTTACCGCTTATCTTCAGGGTCCGGTTAAAAAACCAGACCCTGAAAGGGTTATCGCTGCCATGGCGGATATCATCAATTCAGCAACGCGATCTGCTTTATCACTATTTGGTTGATTTTATGGATTATTTCAGAAGTTACGCGTTCTTTGATATCGCGGTCAACAAATACCCGGATGCAATATTTGATGATTTGATACTGATTTAACTTATCACCACATTGAATTAACGGTTTTATTTCGTAGCGGTTCTCAAGATCTTTCACCAAAAGCTTAACTTCGGTTTTATCCAGGTCTTTAAAGGCGCAGTCGGAGACAATATCAATGGCAAATTCATGTGGTTTGAAATGAGGCTGTAATACAGAAGTCAATAACCCGGTTAGTTGACTCTTCCACGCCTTATTTTCCTTGTCAGCAATGTTAGCTTTATACACAGAGTGTTTGGCCTCATAGACCTTAGACCATGGGTGTCGGTTAATAATGTCATCAAGTATTTTTTTATTAACCGCTTCGGTATCGCTGGTATCTATCCATTCACCAACCTTTTCATTCAAAAAATAATCATCACTGCACGCCAAATAAAATTCCTTCAGCGCGTCGATGAAGCTTTCATCGCTATGGTCAACGATACGGTCGGTAACGTCAGAGATAATGACATTTTGTGGATCCTTGCTTTGCATAATCTCACATAATGTGCTCAACATCGTCGCAAAAGCGCGGTTTGTTTTATGGTAATACACCTGCGAGAAAAGGCTGGAGCGCGCCCCAATAAACTCAGCGATCGAATCAATCCCACTCTCTTTGTAAGCAAGGTACAATTTTCCCTTTTCCTCGACTGGGACAATTGACATAAACAAGCGATTGTAATCGTAGATACCACACTTGACGCCGGAGAAATAGCCATCTCTGAGTAAGTAATCCATCCGGTCGGCATCGATAGGACAGGAAGAGATGATCGAGGTCATTAACGGCAGGATATCTGTTGCCTTTCCATTAATTTCCTCAATGATCTGTTGGTCACTGTATCTTTTTTCGATGATTTTTAACACATTTTCGATATTTATTTCGTCATCGACCTTACCCTGTGTTCTCAGATCATGATAAATCATCAGGCTGAACAACAGTGAAAGCTGTTCATGTTCAACTTTCTGATCTGGCTTGCTCAATACATTGATGACCGAATGGAAGGCTTTGGGGAGAACATCGGATAATTCCTGCTTATTGGGCATAAAACTATCAAACTGGTGCGATATAGGCCCGTGTCCGATGTCATGCATCAGCGCAGCGAGTCTCAACTCCTGGATGTTATGTTTTGGTATCTGATCGATATAACAAAATACATGTCCGTCATTATATTTCTTTTGATACCGTATCGCATTCAGGCGTAAGTTATTCAGTATTTCACTTGATAAATGAAGCACACCAAGAGAGTGTTCGAAGCGACTGTGCACCGCAGAGGGAAAGACCTTATATAAAAAAGAGTTCTGTTTAATGTTGCGTAAGCGCTGGAACAGGGGGTGATTGATAAAGGCAATCTCGAGTGTCGTCAAACGAATAGTGCCGTGAATGGGATCAAGGATCTTACTGGTCAATTCATTTTCAAAATCCATATCTTAAATCCTTTCATAAGTACATTAAATATATTTAGCATATTGACTGTTTATTCAACAATAATCTTGCGCATTCAGGCAATAAGGTCAATCACTAATATTTAACGAGCAACGCGGCAGATTTTTATTTCCTTATCTCTGCACAGCGTCGCGCTATATCGGCATCCACTGACATATCGATTGACTACGGATGAAAACAGCCCCGGTTTTCTTCGCTCAGATCCGCATTCCCCCGGAAACCTCAATGCGCTGGGCATTCACCCAGCGATGATCATCGGATAACAGCGAGGCGATCATCGGCCCGATATCCTCTGGCACCCCCGGTCGCCCCAGCGCCGTCATGTTCGCCACCGCCTGAGCGACCTGCGGGTTATCCCGCACCACCCCGCCGCTGAAATCGGTGGCGATGGCGCCGGGCGCCACGCAGTTCACCGTAATTCCGCGACTGCCCAGCTCAAACGCCATATAGCGGGTCAGGGTTTCCACCGCGGACTTCATGATCGCATAGGGCGCCCGGTTCGCCATCACGATACGGGTTAGCCCGGACGAGACATTCACTATCCGTCCGCCATCGGCCAGCAGCGGCAATAGTTTTTGGCTGAGGAAAAAAACGCCCTTCACGTGGATACGATACAGCGCATCGAATTCAGCTTCCGTGGCGTTAAGAAAACCCATGCCGCTGGCATTGCCGGCGTTATTGACCAGGTAATGAAACCGATCGGCCCCCAGCTCCGCCAGCGCCTCCTGAAAGGCGCTGACAAATCCGTCAAAGGTATCGGTTTCGCCGGCGCTGAAGGGCAACGCAATCGCCCGGGCGCCCAGTGCTTCAACACGTTTAACCACCTCGTTCGCCTCGGCAAAATGCGCGTTATAGGTCAATACCACATTCACGCCGCGCTGAGCCAGCGCTTCAACGGTCGCGCGCCCCAGGCCGCGGCTGCCGCCTGTCACCAGGGCAATTTTTGCGCTATTGTTCATGTTTCCCCCTTTTCTCTCTGCTGAAAACATGAGCGATTATAGGCTTCTGCATGCCGACGATAAGACCGCGTGGCGCGACAGGATTGTTTTGCCAGCTGGAACAATGCCATGGATAAACTGGATACCCTGACCCTGTTCGTGCGCATCGTCGAACGAGGTTCGTTCAGCGCCGCCGCCGCGGATCTGGGTTTTTCCCGGCCGGTGGCGACCGCGGCCATTAAGGCGCTGGAGGCCAGTCTCGGGGCGCGGCTGCTGCAGCGCACCACCCGGCACGTACGACCGACGGCGGAGGGCTCGCTGTATTATCAGCGCTGCGTGGCTATTCTGGCGGCCCTTGAGGAGGCCAACCGCAGCGCCGGGGGGAGCATTGCCGGTATTATCCGCGTGGACGTGGCGGGCAATCTGGCGCGAACCCTGCTGCTGCCCGCGCTGCCACAGTTTCTCGCCCGCTATCCTGCCATTACGCTGCAGATCGGTGAAAGCGAGCGCGACGTCGATCTGGTTCGCGAAGGGGTCGACTGCGTCATTCGCGGCGGCCATCTCCCCGACAGCGAGATGATTTGCCGGCCGCTCGCCAGGCTGCAGGAAATCACCTGCGCCAGTCCGGCCTACCTCGCCCGGTACGGTACCCCGCATACGATTGAAGGACTGACGGGCCACGTGATGATCGGGTTTGTTTCATCGCGCACGCAACGAACCTTGCCGCTGAGCTTTACCCAGGATGGCCGCCAGAGCGAGGTCAGTTTGCCCTGTCGGCTGCTGACCTCCGATGCCGACGTTGGCGCCGAAGCGGCAAGGCTTGGCTTTGGCCTGTATCAGGCCCCCTTGCCCCGCCTTGAGGCCGATCTGGCGTCGGGCGCGTTAACGGAAGTGCTGGCCGATTTTCGCCCTGCGCCGCTCCCGCTCTCCCTGCTCTATCCCAGTAATCGGCAGCTCTCTGCCCGGGTACAGGTATTTATCGACTGGGTGACGGCGCTGATAAAGCCTCCCCTGGCGCAGCAGGCATCCGGAAGGCTAAAATAATATTTGCTATTATTTGCGGCTCGTGCGTTAATCGTTAAGTCGATTTACCAGACGAAAAGTTATTATCTAAGTACGCGTTCTCATCTCCAGGCGTTATCCCTGATACCACCTTCCTTTGAGCAGTCCCGTTAGTATTTTGCTTTTTCTGTAAACAGGCTCTGTCAGATCCCTGTTGGCTCGTTAATAAAGCCCTCCGACTGATGCAATACCCGGCTTACCACTAACAAAAATCAGCCGCGTTAATTTTCCTGAAAACGACCTTTGTCTTTTCAACAGAACATTACCCATACAAGGTTTACATTATGATTGAACATATCCATTTTAGATGCCCATGCTGCCATGGCTCCCAGTACAGAACGTCCCAGTTTGATGTGACGGAAAAAAATCCCTTTGGTGCGAAATGCATTTTCTGCAAATCGGCGATGATGACATTTGATGCTATCCGCCCTCATCATCTGGGCGCGCACTCCGCTGCCCAGGCACAGCAATAAGATGATGAAGCCGGTGAACGCGGGTGGGGAAATTCCCCCGGTGTTTCACCCGGGGGCAACGTCTGTTCCCTCACCCGCAGCAATCGTCGGTGGCATGGCGAAGGCCGGTATCAGGCAACGCTTTTATCAGGGTAGTCACGTTCTCCCCGGCGCCAGTTTCCACATTAAAATAGTCCACCGCACGCAGAATAAGCCGCAAGCCTCTGCCGCCTTCCGCTAACGGATCGACATCAAAATGCTCATCGTTACGCGCCAGCGCCAGGCGTTCGGCAGGAAAGATCTCTCCCGCATCGATAAAGCGCAGCGTCACGCGATCATTGGCAGCGAAAATTTCCCGGGTGACTGCCGCTTTAAAGGCCACTGCGACGGAAGCATCCAACCGACATGTCACCGGCCAGAGGATCAACTGTCACCAGTCAGCTGCCCGTGACGATCGACTACCGCATTGACAACCGTCGCGGCAAACGCGTGGGCGCTAATCAGCATACCGAGCCCGTCGCCGCGGCGCAGGCGGGGAGATGAAGATGGAGCCAATCGGTGCCGCGGTCAGTCGTGGATTTTCACCCCCAGACAGCCGCGAACAAATTCAGGGTTAAAGTGTTTCACCGCTTCGCCAACGTAACCTAAATCCAGGGCGCCGATTTGCGCCATTTCGCTCGCGGTGAGCGAGAAATCCCAGATGGCAAAGTTCTCTTCAATACGCTCCTGGCGGGTGGATTTAGGGATCACCGTGACGCCACGCTGCACGTTCCAGCGCAGGATGACCTGTGCAATGGTTTTTTGATGGGCATCGGCAATCCCCTGCAGCATTTCATCTTCATACGGGTGATGTCTTCCGCCGCCTAACGGCGCCCAGGCTTCAGGCTGAACGTGATAATGCTTCATGGTTTCCAGCGCCGCAGGCTGCGCGAAATAAGGATGCAGTTCAACCTGGTTCACCATCGGCTTAATTCTGACGGTTTCGCAGAAGTTAGCTAACACATGGGGGTAGAAATTGGAGACGCCAATCGCTTTCAGGGTACCGACCTCATAAGCCTCCTCCAGCGCGCGCCAGGCGCTGAAATAATCGCCCATCGCCTGATGCAACAGATAGAGATCGAAATATTCCAGCCCGGATTTTTTTAAGGACGCGGCAATCCCGGCTTTCGCCATCCCGGTGTTGGCCATGTCCTGGACCCACAGTTTGGAGGTTATAAAAAGCGCCTCACGGGTACACAGACCTTCGGCGATGGCTTCGCGAACGGCTTCACCCACCGCATCTTCATTATCGTAGACGGCAGCGGTATCGATAAGGCGGTAGCCGGTACGAATGGCGTTCAGCACTGACTGCTTACACTCTGCTTTATCGGTCACCTTAAAAACGCCAAAACCCAGCATCGGCATTTTAAGGTTGTTACTTAATACAGAATATTCCACGATGAAGCTCCCCTCTTGTTAAAACATCATGGTAAGACAAGAACGCGGTCACGATTAGCCTGTCATTCCTGATTTGACTTATGCATTCAATTCATTAATCGCAGTGCGCTGAGATGATCTGATTTTGACAGAGAGCAGAAAAGTCCCCCCTGCCGCGCCCAGCAATAACAGACCGCTCAGTGCAAACGTGCTGTGCCATCCCAGACTATCAAACACCAGGCCGCCTGCCGTTGACCCGAGGGCAATCGATAGCTGGATCACAGCAACCATAAGACCACCGCCCGCCTCCGCATCTTCGGGCAGCGTCCGCGCAATCCATGTCCACCAGCCGGTGGGCGCCGCCGTCGCCAGCAGGCCCCACAGGCTTAACAGTACGGTGACAGCACCGGTATGGTGCCCGGCCAGCAAAAGCGCTCCGACAATCGCAGCCATAATCAAAGGGATAGCCACCAGCGTCGGATAAAACCGGGCGTGCAGAACGGTCGAAATGAGCAGCGTGCCGACAAAACCAGCGACGCCAATCGCCAGTAATATCAGGGGCAGACCAGAAGAACTGACCCGGGTCACCGTCTCCAGAAACGGTCGCACATAGGTAAATAAGGTAAACTGCCCCATAAAGAACAGCCCGCAGGCCAGCAATCCAAGGGATACCGTCGAGCGGCGGAACAGACGCAGCACGGTTCCCTGCCGCTGTGGTGCGCGCTGGCTTTTCATCGACGGCAGGCTAACGCATTGCCAGATGAAGGCTACCATCGCCAGCGGAACAAGACATAAAAAGGCACCGCGCCAGCCGACAGTGGCCCCCAGGTAGCTGCCCAGCGGCGCTGCCACAACGGTGGCCAGCGCGTTACCGCCGTTAAAGATGGCCAGTGCGCGGGGGACCTGGCGTTGCGGCACCAGCCGAATGGCCGTTGCCGCCGACATCGACCAGAAGCCGCCGATGACGATCCCGATGAGCGCTCTGCCCAGCATATAAACCGGGAAACTGGACGCCAGGGCAATCATCAATCCTGAGGCCGCCATCAACGCCGTGAGCCCCAGCAACAGCCATTTACGGTCCAGCGACCCGGTAAGACGGGAAATCGTCAGGCTGGTCAATACCGCCAGCGCGCCAGAAAGCGCGATCCCCTGGCCTGCTAATCCCTCGGTAATGTGTAAATCACCCGCGATGGGTGTCAACAGACTGACCGGCATAAACTCTGAGGCAATGAGCACAAATACGCAGAGCGTCATCGCCAGGACGCCGCTCCAGTATGCGCGGGTGTTATGTAATCCAGACATTATTTATCTCCGACAAAACAAAGCCGCCTGCAGGCGGCTTTGGGGATGTCTCCGGCACAGGAGAGCTATTGCAGGTTGGTTTTGAAAAATTGAGTGAATGTAGCAAAGGGAATTTTGCCCGCGACGTTGTCATAGAGATCGACGTGGTTTGCGCCAGGGACAATCACCAGCGCTTTCTCTTTACTGCCGATCGCCTTAAAGGCATCTTCGGCAAAATAGCGTGAATGGGCTTGTTCGCCGGTCACAATAAGCGTCGGAATAGTCACTTCGCTGGCGTAACTCAGCAGCGGCATATTCATAAACGACAGCGGCATCGTCGCATTCCAAGCCCCGGTTGAATTAACCGAACGCGCATGGAAACCTCGCGGCATACGGTAATAATCGAAGAACTCTTTCAGGACCGGATTGGGGTTGGCGGGCAAGGTTTCCGGCAAAATACGATCGGCAGCGCTGACGTTGCCTTTATCATCAACATATATGTCATGCCCACCGGGGGCGGAAGTGCCGTTTGCCGCATCCTTCCAGCGCTGCGCGTTCAAGTACTGCAGTACCGCTCGGCGGTCGGCTGTCGTGTAGCGGTCTTTGCCATCGCCTACCCCATGCCCCATCGCGCGGCTCATGTCATACATGACGCTGGTCGCCACCGCTTTGACGCGGGTGTCCATCGCCGCGTCGTTTAGGGCCATACCGCCCCAGCCGCAAATGCCGAGCAAACCGATACGGTTGCGATCCACCTCTTTTTGCAGGCCCAGAAAGTCCACCGCGGCACTGAAATCCTCGGTATTGATATCCGGTGAGGCCACGTTGCGTGGGTAGCCACCGCTTTCGCCCGTATAGGATGGGTCAAACGCCAGGGTGACAAACCCCTGTTCGGCCAGCGTCTGGGCATACAGGCCGCTGGACTGCTCTTTTACCGCGCCGAAGGGACCGCTCACGGCAATAGCTGCCAGTTTGCGTTCACCGCGATCCTTCGGCAGGTAGAGATCGCCAACTAAGGTTATCCCGTAGCGGTTCTGGAAGGTCACCTTACGGTGATCCACTTTCACACTCTCAGCAAACGTTTTATCCCATTTTTCAATCAGTGAAACAGGCGCATTCGGGTTAATTGTCTCAGCATAGCTCATCGTTGTCACTCCAGTTAATGAGGCGCAAAGCAGCATGGCGGGTATCGCGGCTGTCAGTTTTTTGGTGAAAACCGTCATCAAAATTCCCCTAAATAAACGTGATCAATGCAAGTCTCCAGTAGACAATGCAGCTTTGCTTTATTGTCGTGCGCTTAGTGTAGCCAGCAGTAATGGTTCTGATTAGTAGGTAAAAAATGCTAAAATTAATACCATATTGTTCTAAATAGCATGTGGATGACGAGGCAGGAGAATGGCGAAACGGGAAAACTATAATGACCTTTATCTGTTTATGCAGGTGGTGCGGGAAGGCAGTTTTACCGCCGCAGCGCAACGACTTGGCCTGGCGCAGTCCGGGGTAAGCCGTGCGGTTCGCGAACTCGAAGAGCGGCTGGGCGTTCAGCTTCTGGTGCGCACCACCCGCCGGTTGTCGCTCACTCAGGCGGGTGAGCAGCTCTATCACAATGTCGAATCCGGTTTCGACGCCTTAGATATGGGACTCGCCACGCTGGCCCACTATCGTCAAACGCCCTCCGGTACGGTACGCATCAATGCCAGCCAGCATGCCATTGATAAAGTCCTGCTGCCGAAGCTGGCAGTATTTAAACACCGCTATCCCGATATCAGACTGGAACTGATCAGCGAAAGCCGGTTTGTCGATATTATTGCGGAGCGATTCGATGCGGGCGTGCGTCTGGGCCCGGAAGTCGGGAGTGGTATGATTGCGGTACGCATTTCGCCCGATATGGAGATGGCTGTTGTCGGTACCCCGGAACATTTTCGCCGCTACGGCTTTCCACAAACGCCCGCCGATTTAGTCGCCCACCCCTGCATCGCTTATCAGTTCGGCGACGGCAGCCTTTACGCCTGGGAACTTAATGTGGATGGCAAAAAAATCACCCACCCGCCTCAGGGACAGTGGGCTTTCGCCGATAGCTATATGGAGGCCAAAGCGGCGAGGCTCGGTCTGGGGCTGGCCTATGTCCCGGAAGAGCTGATTACCGACGATCTAGCCCAGGGCACACTTATCCGGGTGCTCCAGCGTTATAGCCAGCGTCTGGAAGGTTCATTTCTCTATTACCCGCACCGCAATGTGTCGCCCGCGCTGAGAGCGGTCATTGATACATTGCGAATGTAGCTGAGGTTGCCTGCAGGCAGCAGACCACCGGTAGCGGTTGGTGGAGGGGTCTGAACTCAGAGCTTTCGCTTAATTCCGAACCATGCAAATTGTTAGGCGAGGCGGAAATGATCTGATATCAGTATCAATTTTGCGACTTACCTATGTGATCATAAAGTTATAATACAGCACCGCTTCGTAACGAGTTAAAAAAACGCATATTTCCCTGCTACGCAAACCCTTTTTCTTCGCCTACCCACGCCTGTTGTTGAAATACCTCCAAAACGCTTAAGCATTCCTTTCCACCTCAGGGCTGCTACGCTAACTCTCAGTCAATGGCGAAGGAGGCGTAATGAAAGTCCTCAATATCCTGGTCCGTCGATGCGTGCTGATTACCCGCTTTGAAGAGACCGTTTCGTTTTATGAAAACCTTATCGCGCAGAAGGCAAGGTTGCGTTTCGACTATCCCGAATACGATCTCAAACTGGCGCAGGTGGGTTCAGTGCTTTTAATCGGCGGAACCGAGCAAAGCCTGGCGCCTTTTCGCGCCACCGAGGCCACTTTCCTGGTCAACGACATTACCGCCTGGGAGAAACATCTGCCTTCCACCGGAGCAACGATTATCAATCCGGTGAAGGCCGTGCCCACCGGCTGGAACATGCTGGTTCGGCATCCGGATGGCATGATTGCCGAATACGTTGAGCATCATGACAAAAACCCAGCAGATGAGATCTTCTGATGCTTCGCTTTCAGAGGGTTGGACCTGGTATCAGTCGGCTATACTGCCAGAAAAGTGCGCTTTCTGCTGTAGCCAGAGAGGGAGAGAGGGAGAGAGGGAGAAACTGGCGCTGCAAGCCGCAGCGCCACAGTTATCCTCTTACCCGGGCAGCATCACAGACTGACACTGTTCAACCAGTTGAGCAGACTTGCCACTGAGTATTGCGTCGGTGCGCGCGATATCGGCTGCCCCGATGTTATCAACAGCAGCGTCGGCAGGCCGCGTACGCCGAGGTCGCTGGCCAGTTCCTGATGCAGGTCGGCATCCAGATAGCGCGTTTCAAACTGAGCAATCCGCTGGCTGAGTTTTTCATGGGCCAGTAGCTGCCAGAGTTTACGGCAGTGCACACAGCGCTCCGCGCCAACGAACAGCAGCACGGGTCGTTCACCCTCCAGTTCACTCGCCGCGCTTATCGGCCGGAATGCGCTTTCCGCAACGCGGAACAGCTTCGGACTGCGGCGCAGAGTATCGTTATCGGTTGCGACGCACAGCGCATCGGCGCTTTTACTGTACGGCTGTACGCCCGCCACGCGCACCACGCTCTGCGCCGGGCCCGCCGCCGCCGCGCCCGGCTGACGCAGAGTGCGGACATCAACTGCCGCAATCGGCGTCTCCTGCGGTTGCGCAAGCTGCGGGATCCACGCGTAAGGAATGCGGTAGGCGCGGTAAACCATATTATTATTCAGCGTCTTGCCCCAGAACGGCGAAATATATTCCCAGACAATGTCGTGATCGCGGGTCACTTCAAAAATACGGCCGTTCGAACCTTCGTTAATCAACGTATTGCCATTTTCCAGGCGCTGCATATTGCTGATATACGGACTGTAGAAGCGGTATGAATCAGTCGGTTGCGGCAGGTCCGCTTCATAAGGCGAGTAGCGCCACTCAATATCGAGGGTCAGCGGGTTGATCTCAAGGATCCGAGAATAATCGCGCCAGGCGTTTTTCACCCCATCCGCCGATGCCGGGTTAGGCGCACCGTATCCGGCCCAACCGCCGTTGTCGAAAATCAGGATATTGCCCGCCCCCGGCAGCCCCTGCGGGATCATATGCGCATGATGCTGGCCGATGATCCAGCCGATGTGCTTCAGCTCCGGTTTGCTGTAGTCCGGGCCGAGCTGCCAGACAATTTTGCCGCTCTGCTTATCGATAATGGCGATAATATTGGATTCGCGGGCGTCCCAGATAATGTTGTCGGGATGGAAGCGCGCATCGCCGGCGTCATACCATTTATTCGGCCCCAGCGCCGACATCGAGTTGATATGCATCCAGTCGCCCATTCCGCCGCCGCTGGCGCGCATATTCGGGTTATTGTACAGCGCGGTGCGCGCCGCATCGTCGAAGCCCAGCTCATGAAAATGGTCGCTGCAGCGCCACTCCCAGACCACATTGCCCTGCCAGTCGACTTCAATAATGGTGTCGTCCAGCAGCAGCTTGTCGGAGATCGCTTCATTCACCAGATTGGTGTGGGCGAGGATCAGGGTATTGCCGCCATCGACCTGCGGCTCCAGCCCCGGCGCGTAGTAGCCGACGGGGTTACCCGCTCGCTGATAGTCGTGATGAGCGCGCGCCATCCAGCGCGTTTGATTGCCGGGGTCACTGACCTGTTCGTAGCGGTCGAATTTCCAGGTCACGTTGCCCTCCCAGTCCACCTGGATCAGATCGAGCATATCCTGCATGCCATAGCGCGGGTCGCGCTCGCCGCTGTGGCCAAGGATGGCGCCGCCGGGCAGAATTTTGTTGGGAAACCCATGCAGTTCAGGCCATTCCCGCACCACGTGACCATTCATATCCACCAGTACCGCGCCGTGTTCGGTGGCCTGGAAAAGGGTGTAGCCGCTCCAGGCGCGCTGCGGATCATAAAGTGTGGCGCTGGTCGGGTAAACGGAAGGATGTCCCATATGTTGCTCCTTAAATAATAAAATCAGACAGAAGTAATCAGGTTGCGAATGTGGCGGCAGGCGGCGGTAAACGAGTCATCATCACGCTGGCGCGGATGAGGCAGCGCCAGGTTCACGATTTCTCGTATCCGCCCCGGACGCGGGGAGAGCACGACGACGCGATCGGCCAGGGCGACGGCCTCTTCAACATCGTGCGTCACCAGTAACGTGGTGGTTCCCGCGCTTTGGTGGATCTGTAAAAGTTCCTGCTGCAGGGTGTGACGCGTCAGGGCATCCAGCGCGCCGAAAGGCTCATCGAGCATCAGGATCTGCGGGCGGGCCACCAGACCGCGGGCAATAGCCACCCGCTGGGCCATGCCGCCGGAAAGCTGCGCGGGCAGCGCGCTGGCGAACTCGCTGAGCTGCACGCGCGCCAGCATCTCCAGTGCCCGCTGGCGCTTCGTCGCCCGGGTGAGCTTTTCATCCGCCAGGCCGAGCATCACGTTGTCGAGCACGTTAAGCCACGGGAACAGGCGCGGCTCCTGAAACACAATGCCGCGCTCTTTGCCCACGCCGGTGACCGGCTCGCCGTTAATACAAATATCCCCCTGGGTGGCAGACTCAAGGCCCACCAGCATCCGTAGCAGCGTCGATTTACCGCAGCCGCTGCTGCCCACCAGCGCGACCAGTTCACCGGCGGCGATATCCAGGTTGAAATTCTGTAGCGCCGTCACCTGTTGCCAGGATTTACGCACGTGGCGAAAAGAGACCAGAGTTGAAGAGGTCATAACTGCTCCTGTTGACGCCAGCGGGTGGCGCGCATTTCCAGTAAACGTCCGGCTTTATCCAGCGCCGCGCCGGTGATACCGACCAGCACCATGCCGCAGAGAATAGTGGGCATATCCAGCAGCTGCTGGGCATTGATCATCAGGCTGCCGATCCCGACGCCGGAGGACATGAAATATTCCGCGCCGATATTGCCAAGCCAGGCGTAAATCAGCGCCAGCCGCAGACCGGCAAAGATCCCCGGCGCGGCACCGGGAAGAATGACCCGGCGCAGGCGCGCGAATTCGCCCAGCCGCAGCACCCTGGCGACTTCATCGAGTTGCGGGTTTCGCTGAAGCACCGCCTGCAGAGTGCTGAAGAACATAGGAAAGAACGACGCCAGCGCGATAAAGACGATTTTGCCGCCGTTATCGTTACCCACCCATGCCGTCAGCAGCGGCAGCCAGGCAAACAGAGCAATATGGCGCAGCACGTTAAGCGTGGGGGTAAAAATTCGTCCGGCGCGTGGGCGCAGCGCCAGCAGCAGTCCGCAGAGCAAACCGCCGGCAATCCCCAGCGCGCCGCCGACAACCGCTCTCCCCAGACTGGCCAGCATCGCGGCGCTCAGCTCTCCGCTCAGGATCCCCTGAACAAAACGTGCCGCCACCGCCAGCGGCGAAGAGAATAATCCGCTATCAATCCAGCCCCACTGGCTGGCCAGCTGCCACAGCGCCAGCAGGACTATCGGCAGCGGTAACGCCCGCCAGCTGGCCTGCGGTTTCCACGCCAGGCGTCCGGCGGCTGGTTGCGGCCAGAACACCAGTCGGGAACAGGCCCGATTCGCCGCCCACTCCATCAGCATGCCGCTCAGGCCAACCACCGCGATGGTGACAAAGACAATATCCAGCTGAAACAGCTGGCGGCCCCAGACCATCAGGTAGCCAATACCTTCGGAAGAAGCCAACAGCTCGACAACGATAAGCGATACCCAGGCCTGCGAAAGCGCCAGACGCAGACCGGTAAACCAGCCCGGCAGGCTTGCCGGGATCACCAGCCAGCGCAGCCGCTGCCAGCAGGAGAAGTTCATCACCCTGCCGGCTTCGCTCAGGGTCTGCGGCACGCTGGCTACCGCCTGCTGAGTGTTGATGGTCATCGGCACCACAGTGGTTTTCACGATAACCGCCAGCTTGAGGCCGTTATCAATCCCGAACAGCACCATCAATAGCGGGATCCAACCGAGCGTCGGAATTTGCGCCAGCGCGTAGAACAGCGGTTCCACCCGCTGCGCGGCCGCTGGCACCAGGCCAAACAGCGCCCCGAGCAGCGTGCCGGCGATGGCGCCCAGCAGCAGGCCAAGCGCCAGATGCTGGAGACTAAATCCCCACTGCGCCAGCAGATCGCCGCTCAGCAGCGACAACGCGGTATCGGCAACCACCGACGGGGCGGGCAAAATTTGCGCGGGCATCCATCCCTCGCGGGCGGCGATGTACCACAGCAACAGCAGTAGCGCTGGCAGCAGCCACGGCCAGCCGTTAAGCCGGAAACCCGGCCTGCCAGGGGCATCGGTTCTTAAGATCATCTGCGACATATCGGTCCACTCATCGGAAAGTGATGCCGCTATGAAAACGTGACTCACGCTGCCCCGCTATTGCGTAAGGCGAATAATCCCGATGCATCGAATGCATTTCAGCCTGGCGGGCACGCGGCGTCTGATTTAGCTTTTTTTCACCCATGCTTGGCGAATAAAAGCATTTAACACACGGCCCGCCGGCTCTTTAGGGTGAGAAAAAACTCAAGGGAGCAATACGTTATGATGAAAGCATTTTTTAGCCGCACCTTGCTGGCATTGGTCGCGGTCATCGGTCTGGCGGCAAACGCCCAGGCCGAGACGCTACGAACCATTCGCATCGGCGTGCCGGATCAGAGCGCCGGCAGTCAACCTTTTATTGAGGGGCCGGTCGGCATGGCGTTTATCCGCCATCAGCTGGAAGAGGTGTTTAAACCGCAGGGTGTGGAAGTGCAGTGGCAGTTTTTCAAGGGGGCAGGCCCGGCGGTGAATGAAGCGTTAGCCAACCGACAGCTTGATTTTGTTTACCTCGGCGATCTGGCGGCGATTATCGGTAAGGCCAATGGTCTGCCGACACGCCTGCTTCTGGGCAGCCGCGGCTCGGAATCCTGGCTCGCGGTAACCAAAGCCTCGGGTATTAAAACGCTGGCCGACCTGAAAGGCAAACGGGTGGCGGTCTATCGCGGTACGGCGGACCAGCTGGCCTTTGACCGGGCGCTGCAAACCGCCGGCCTCAATGAGCGCAGTTTGCAGGTCATCAACCTTGACTGGAACGCGGGTAAAGCGGCGCTGGCGGCCGGTCGCGTCGATGCGGTATGGGGAGGCGTCTCCCTGCTGGCGCTACGCGGCGACAAAATTGATGTGGTGGTTAAAAGCGGCGATTCAGGCCGCCAGAACACCACTCAGGCGGGGTTCCTCGGCACGCAGACGTTTATCGAGACCTGGCCGCAGGCGACTCAGCAGATCGTTAATGTGCTGGTGAAGAATGCCGCTGAAATCAGCGATCCGGCGAATCGAGACGCCTGGTCTGCCGAGATGGCGCAGCAAAGCCAGATCCCCAAGGCGTTATTTCTGGAAGCGCTGCAGCCACAGGATCTGAACTTTACCACCTCACCGCGTATTGACCCGTTCCTGACCGGCAGCTTCAGCAGTAGCGTCGAGCAGGCTAAATCGGGTCGTCTGATCCGCAGCGCTTTTGACGTTAAGCAGTGGGTGGACGGCCAGTTTGTCGAGCAGGCGCTGAAAACGCAGCAACTGGAAAACCGCTGGCCACCGTACGATGCCAAAGGTGAGGCGAAAAACGCCGGTTAATCCCTCTCCTCATGCGCCAGCAGTTGAAGCTGATGCTGACGGTCGGTATGGAGGATAATCTCAATCAGCCTCTCAACCAGCGGCGGCTGAATCGCGTGAACCGGGGAGATAATGGCAAACCGGGTCTGCATTAGCCGCCACTCATCTGGCAGATCGCTAAGTTCCAGTTTCACCAGCCGATGGCTGTGCTGGCACAACGCGAAGCCGTCCTCGCTGGCGAAGCTTATCGCGTGGGTTTGCGCCAGAGTGGAAAGCAGCGCGTAAATATGGTCGCACTGGATCGCGGGCGTAAAGTCCTGTTGCTGGCTGAGGGTCGCCAGTACCTTGCGTACCCCCGGCGGCAAATAGGGGGCGGCAAAAGGGTAGCGCAACATCTCCTGAATCGAGATCGTCCCCTGTTTTGCCAGCGGATGTTCGGCATGGCAGACAAAGAAACAGCGTTGTGGGCTAAGCGGCTGCACGCGTAACTGCGGGTCAAGCTCGGCCTGCCAGCTATCGGCGACCACAAAAGGATAGTGCTGGGAGGTAAGCGCCTGATGCAGAGCAAGCCAGTTATCAATGTGAAAACGCACCCTCGCCTGCGGCAAAAGACGATGAAACTCTCCGATGGCCGCCGGAATCAGCCTCGCGCCGGGAGCCGGGCCGCAGCCAAAAGCGACCTCGCCATTTTGCGCATCGTCCGCCTCACGCAGCTGGCTACTAAGCTCAATATTGAGTTCCTGAAAACGGCGCGCATAAGGCAGCAGCTTTTGCCCATGCAGCGTGAGCGTCGGTAGCTTGCTCTGGCGGTCGAATAAAGGATGACCGACACTCTGCTCCAGCGCCTGAATGCTGCGGCTAAACGCCGATTGCGACAGGCAAACCGCCTCCGCCGCACGATTAAAACTGCCGTACTCCACTAGCGCTACAAAATTGCGTAACTGGCGAAAATCCAGATGCATCGATCCGCTCCCTTCCCTCTACTATTCAACAAAAGTACTGGAAGGCGGCCTGGCGGTAAACCACAGACACCACTCCCGGTGGGTTAGCGCACCGTGACTGGGGTGAAAGTTCGCGTTGCAGAATAGTGATGAATCTGCATGAGCGGCCAGCCACAGAGCCTCACGCTGATCTCACGTTTCAGCCATTAATTCCGTCATCACTTTCGCAAACACTTCGCCCGGCTGAGACAGGGTGCTATGTCCATCCGTCACCGCGACGACAGAAACCGGCAATGCATGACGGAACGGCCGCACCGCCAGACCGCTGGTGTCGACGCCCTGTAGAGAAAAACTGTCAACAATAGTCATACTGTTGTTGCCGTGTCTGACAAGATTAATCGCCATGCTGTAGCGGTTGGTTTCTACCGCCGCCACCTGGCGCTGGCGGAACGCCGGCACCTCTTCGGCAATCATGGCAACCAGCCGCGCGTCGGTCGTGATATACACCAGGTCGCGCGTCGGGATATCCTGCCAATGGATTTCCGTCTGCTGCGCCAGCGGATGCTGCTCGGGCAGCACACACACCATTTCGCCCCGGCAGATGGCCAACGGGTTCTCCTCTGGTTCGTAGCCGGGTTTCACCAGAAAACCGAGATCGTAACGCCCTTCTTCAACCGCCGTCTCAATTTCATTGTTGAGACACATATCCGCCACCACACCATAATCCGGAAAGCTCTGCCGAAAACGCGCCACCGCCAGCGGCAATATATTCAGCGCCAGCGCAGGCGTGGCACAGACCCGCAACTGACCAACGCGATACTGGCGGATGTGATCAACAAAACGCTCAAAACGAAGCCGGTCCTGATGCACGCGCAGCGCCTCTTTATACAGCGCTCTGGCTTCCGCGGTTGGCTGCATCTTCCCTTGATAGCGCTCAAACAGGCTGAACCCCATCTGCTGCTCGATAAGCGCCAGGCTTTTACTCACCGAAGGCTGCGACATGGCCAGCTGCGCCGCTGCTGCTGTCACTGAACCTAGCTGAACGATACTGATAAAGACCTCGAGTTGCTTGGGTGTCATTGCCATTTTCCTGATAACGATATGCTGATTATGCATTTAAAAAATATGCACTCAGGGTTATAGAATCCATAATTATATTCACCAGAGGGCATAAAATGAAATTTTTCACGTCACGCTTCATGTCGATATTGTTGCTTATACCGGGGATGTTCTTAGCCCAGTCTCCTGCTCAGGCCGGGGAAGAAATCAATACGATTCTGCCAGACCATGTGATCCGCGTCGGTGCGGTCAACGCACCGCCGTGGTATCAGAAAGATCTGCTGACCAACCAGTGGACCGGGCTGGTTCCGGATGTTGTGCAGGCGATATTTAAAAACACCGATATCAAGATTGAATACGTTGATACGCAATGGGGCACCGCCGTCGCGGGTTTACAGTCCAACCGCTTCGATATTTTAGGTGGTTTTAATAATACGCCAGAAAGGGCCAAAGCCGTCGACTTTACCCGCCCTATGGGCTCGCACCAGATGGGCGTCCTGACTCTGGAAAAAGAGACGCAGAAATATCAGCGCTGGGACACCATCAACACTTCGCAGACCAGGCTCAGCGCGATTGATGGCTCGGCAGCCGTCACGCTGCTGCAGCCTCAACTGGACAAAGCCCAGTGGATTATCGTTCCCGATAGCGACAACATGCAGCTCCAGATGGAGAGCGGCCGCGCGGATGCCATCGTCACTAACGATATCCAGATGGCGCAATATATTCAAAAGCGTCATCAGGGCACGATGATTATTCCACAGCCGGTCAAAGAACAGGCAACCAATATGGGCCTGCGTAAAGAACGACCGGAATTACAGGCGTGGCTGAATGGACGGCTCGAACAGCTGGATAAAGACGGCACGCTGAAAAAAATATGGCAGAAATATACTCACCCAGCGAAATAACTCTGATGAACCCACAATCATTATTACCGTTACTGAAAATTGAAGCGCTTAGCAAATCATTTTCAGGTAATAAAATTATAGATGATGTTTCCTTCGCGGTTCGTCCCTCGGAGGTGATTGGCATCATTGGCCGCAGCGGCGCGGGTAAATCCACCCTGCTGCGTTGCCTGAACATGCTTGAAGTCCCGGATAGTGGGCATATCTGGCTGGGTGAGGAAGAAATAGGCTTTCACGGCGCGCAGAGAAAACAGGTCACAAAGCGCACATTAGCGCGCCAGCGTGCCTCAATGACAATGGTATTCCAGCACTTTAATCTGTGGCCACACCGCAGTGTATTGCAGAATATTATTGAAGGTCCGGTACAGGTCCTGGGCGTGCCGCGTAAAAAAGCCATCGAAAAAGCCATGGCGCTGCTCACGCGTATGGGCCTGCAAGAAAAAGCCGGAGACTTCCCGGTTCAACTTTCAGGCGGTCAGCAGCAGCGGGTATCTATCGCCCGCGCCCTGGCCATGGCGCCGCAAGTGATCCTGTTTGACGAACCGACTTCCGCACTCGATCCGGAATCTGTCGGGGAGGTGTTGTCCGTTATTTCCGAACTGGCGGCCAGCGGCACCACCATGCTGGTGGTTACCCATGAAATGCGTTTTGCCCTGCAGGTATGTAGTCGGCTGCTGTTGATGGATAATGGCAAACTGGTGGAAGAAGCATCCCCTCAGGAGATCTGGTCACGGCCGCCCGATGCCCCTATCCGACGCTTTATGACGCTGTCCGGCGTAACGGCAGAGGAGCTGCGCTAATGTCTTATCACTGGGATTTCTCAATACTGTGGCAATATCACGCGGTTTTGCTGGAAGGGATATTGACCACCTTTAAAATTGTGCTGGCCTCAGTCACGTTAAGCATTCTTGGCGGAGCGCTGCTGGCCCCGTTGCGCGGCGCGTCCAGGGCGGTCATCCGCTTACCCACCCAGGGGTTGATTGAGATTGTGCGTTCAATCCCCCCTCTGGTGCTGATTGTCTGGGCCTACTACTGTCTGCCCATTTTGTTCGGCCTGACCCTCTCCTCGTATCTGACCTGTGTCCTCGCCATCTCGTTATATGGCAGCGTATTTTTCGCTGAAATATTTCGTTCTGGTATGCAATCGGTCGATCATGGTCTGGTCGAAGCGGGCCTGTCGGTGGGGATGTCACCGCTGAAAGTATTAGTTCGCATTACCGCGCCGGTAGCCTTTTTGCGAATTTTACCGGCGTTTGTCAGCCAGTGCGTGATGTCGGTTAAGAATTCCGTGCTGGCGAGTTATATCGCAACGGGTGAGATCCTCTATCAAGGGCAACGGCTGAGTACCGCCACCTTCCGCCCTCTGGAGACACTGACTTTTGTGGCGCTGTTTTTCGTCGCCACCATTCTTCCGCTGTCACTGCTGGCAAGCTATGCCGAGCGCCGGATCCGCAGCCGCTACTTCAAACGTTGAGTAACCATGACTATTTCCGCAACACGCCAGCTGGTCAATTTTGCCAGTACCTTATCTGCGCCAGCTATCCCGGCTCCCGTTCGGCGCAAAATTCGACTGCATTTACTGGATGCCCTCGCCTGCGGTTGGGCGGCCAGTGGCCACCGGGTCAGCGAACCGATGATACGCGCCTCCCGGCTATTTGGCGGAAACGGTCACTGTAGCGTCTTCGGTGAGTCCGGTTTCAGCCCATTTGCGGCCGCGTTCGCGAACGCCGCCATGATAAACGGCCTGGATCACGATGACGGTGTGGAGATCGACGGCAAAGGGCTCGGCCATCCGGGGGCCACACTGGTTGCCGCCGCGATGGTTGCGCTTGACCTCAATCCTGAGCCGGTAGCTCAGGACGTGCTGATTACCACCCTGGCGGCCGGTTTCGAGGTGAATAACCGGCTCATCCACGCCATCCAGCCTTCGGCAGAACGCTTCAGCCAGGTCTACGGCGTGGCGCAGCATCAATCCATCGGCGCAGCCGTGGTGGCCGGTCGGTTGTTGGGGTTAAACCCTGAGCAATTACATCACGCGGTGGGCCTGGCCGCCGCGTTAACACCGCTCCCCAGCCTGCACCAGTATAACTGGCGACAACGGCCGCTGTTGTCGCTCAAAGATGCCGTGGCGCCCGCCGCGCAAGCCGCCGTGCAGGCGGTGATCATGGCGCAGCAAGGCCTCAGCGGCAGCCTTGATGTACTCGATGGCGAACAGGGTTTCTGGCGGATGATTGGCTCCGACCAGTTCGCGCCAGACAGGTTGACCGATGAGCTCGGCAGTCACTGGTACGCTGGCTACGGTAGCTTTAAGCGATATCCCGCCTGCCGCTGGCTGGCCTGCGCGCTGGAATGCATGGAGGGCATCATGCAGCAGACCGGCTGGTCTGTTGCGGATCTCCGCACCATTGAGGTACAAAGCTTCCCCCGCCTGGTCAATGATATGATGGACTATCGGCCGCAAACGGTGACCGACGCGCAGTTCAGCCTGCCGTGGACGCTGGCAGCGATCGCCGCTGGCCTGCCACCGGGTGCCGACTGGTATACTGAAGACAATATGCAAAACCCAGCCTTGCTGGCGCTGGCGGATAAAGTCACGGCCACTGTCACACCTGAATTTACACAACGGATGAACGGTCCGGCACGCCAGCCTGGCGCGCGCGTTGTGGTCACAAACAGCCGTGGCGAATGTGCAGTGCAGGAACGCTACAAACCCCTGGGCAGCGCCGAACGCCCGCTTAGCGATGGGGAAATTATTGCCAAGGCGCGGCGAAATTTGCCCGGACATAAGATAAAGGTTAACGAACTGCTTACGAGCGTGATGGAGGAGGAAACGGCTCGGTATTACTCCTCTTCGGCAGACCTGATGGGCTTTTCGCTACCGGCGTAGCAAGGGTTGCCTGACATTGTCAGGCAACCACGACCGGTTAGTGCTTCACGATATACATGGTACGACTGTAGGCCACATCTTCCGGGTTGGTGATCGGGTAGCCTTTCAGCCACGGCTTAATCAGCCGGCCGTTAGTGTACTGGTAGATCGGCGCAATCGGCGCTTTGACCATAATGATCTTCTCCGCCGCGTTGTAATCGTCGTTACGCGCTTTGGCCGAATTCTCCACCGCCGCCTGGGCGAGGATTTTGTCGTACGCCGGATCGTTAAAGCGCGAGATATTTCCGCTGTGGGTGGAGGTCAGCAGCGACAGGAAGGTGGACGGCTCGTTGTAGTCCCCTACCCACGAAGCGCGGATCACGTCGAAATTGCCGGTGTTACGGCTGTCGATATAGGTTTTCCACTCCTGGTTTTGCAACTTCACTTCCACACCGAGGTTTTTCTTCCACATCGACGCCACCGCGATGGCAATCTTCTGGTGATTCTCGGAGGTGTTATACAGCAGCGTCAGCTTCAGCGGACGATTCGGGCCATAGCCGGCGGCAGCCAGCAGGGCTTTCGCCTGGGCATTAAGTTCGGCCTGACTCATACTCTCAAACTGCGACGGCTGGGGGGTGAAGCCCGCCGTCACGTCCGGCGTGAAACGCCAGGCCGGTTTTTCCCCGGTTCCCAGTACTTTCTCCGCCATCACCCGGCGATCGATGGTCATGCTCAGCGCCAGTCGCACCCGCTCGTCCGCCGTCGGCCCCTTTTGGGTATTGAAAGCGTAATAGTAGGTACCCAGCTGCGGCGGGGTATATACCTGCCCCGGAATATCCTTCAGTAGCTTCTGATACATATTTTTCGGGAAAGATTCGGTGATATCGATATCGCCAGCGAGATAGCGCTTGGTGGCGGCGGACTCCTGGTTGATCGGCACAAAGGTGACCTGCTGGATCACCGTTTTGGCGTTATCCCAGTAGTGCGTGTTCGGCACCACCACCAGCTTTTCATTGACCACGCGATCTTTCAGAACATAGGCGCCGTTGCCCACCAGGCTGCCGGGCCGCGTCCAGTTCGCGCCGCTGTCGACATTCGCCTTCTGTACCGGGTAGAAGGCAAAGCTGGCGGTCAGGTTGCTGAACCACGGCAGTGGTTTATCCAGCTGCACCCGCAGAGTGTGGGCATCGACGGCGGTAACCCCCAGGGTCTCCGGCGCGGCTTTGCCGTCGATAATGTTCTGCGCGTTGGCGATCCCCGCCAGCGCCGCGAACCAGGCGAACGGCGAAGTGGTTTTCGGATCCACCAGACGCTGCCAGCTATAGACGAAATCCGCGGCGGTAACCGGCGTGCCGTCGGACCAGCGCGCGTCATCGCGCAGGGTAAAGGTCCAGACACGGTTATCGTTGCTCTGCCAGCGGGTCGCCACGCCTGGAACCAGGTTGCCTTTCGCATCCTGATTGACTAAACCTTCAAACAGATCGCGGATCACCTGGATTTCCGGCAGGCCCACCGCTTTGGCGGGATCTAACGAGGCGGGTTCATCTTTGATATGGCGTACTAACAGCTGTTTTTCCGCCAGTACCGTGCCCGGCGGTACGTCCGCCGCCCAGGCTAAAGAAGATACGCTGGCTAACCACAGCGCGCCGCATGTCAAAGCGACAGGATACTTCATAAGATCCCCTTTAAAATGAAAAAAATACCGCCAACAGAGCGATAATTATTTGTTTCATCACCTGAAATTGCAAACGACATATGATAGAAAATTGATGTGTCGTCGGATTTCACGCCTCAGGGAATGGGTTTGATCCCGACACGCTTTTCGCCAACACTGAATAATAACGACACACAGGAAGCCCTATGTCTATTTCACGTCCTCGTCCGCAGCGCGGCGACTTTCCGCCGGGAACCCGGCAGTACGGCAGCTCGGAACTGGGCGCGCCGCTGCTGTGGTTTCCTGCGCCGCAGGCCGACAGCCGTAGCGGCCTGATTATTGCCGGCACCCACGGTGATGAAAATTCGTCGATTGTGACCCTCTCCTGCGCCCTGCGCACCCTGAAACCCGAGCTGCGCCGTCACCACGTGGTGCTAACGGTCAACCCTGACGGCTGTCAGCTCGGGCTGCGTGCCAATGCCCGCGGCGTTGACCTCAACCGTAACTTTCCGGCCGCTAACTGGAAACAAGGGGAAACGGTTTATCGCTGGAACAGCGCGGCAGAGGAACGCGACGTGGTGCTGTTGACCGGCGAGCAGCCAGGTTCGGAGCGGGAGACCCAGGCCCTGTGTCAGTTGATCCACCAGATCCATCCGGCGTGGGTGGTCTCCTTTCACGATCCGCTGGCCTGTATCGAAGACCCGGGCCACAGCCCGCTGGGGCACTGGCTGGCCGACGCCTTCTCCCTGCCGCTGGTGGGCAGCGTGGGCTACGACACGCCGGGCTCCTTTGGCAGCTGGTGCGCGGATATCGGGCTCCCCTGCATCACCGCCGAGTTCCCACCGGTCTCCGCCGACGAGGCAACGGAGCGTTACCTGCCGGCGATGACCGATCTGCTGCGCTGGCAGGCTTAAAGATGAAGCACGCCGGTGCTGAACCGCAGCGCCGGCTCAACGTCCACCGCCAGCCATGTCGGGCCGTCGAGGTCAGCGAAGCGCGCCAGCGGCGCCAGCGGGAGCGCGGCGGCGATCCCGCGCGAGGTGCAGAGCATACAGCCCAGCATCCGCGCATACCCCTGCCGTTCCGCCTCTCCGGCCAGAGCCAGCGCTTCGGTCAGACCGCCCGTTTTATCCAGTTTGATATTGACCATCTCATAGCGCCCGCGCAGCCGCGGCAGGCTCTCCCGGGTATGGCAGCTCTCGTCGGCGCAAATCGGTAACGGATGAACGAAGTTTTCCAGCGCCGCATCGGCGTCAGCCGGGAGCGGCTGCTCGAGCATCGCCACGCCGAGGTCCGCCAGCAGCTGACAGCGCGCCGCCAGCCCCTCGCTGTGCCAGGATTCATTGGCGTCGACAATCAGCGTAGCCTCCGGCGCCGCCTGACGGATAGCGATTAACCGCTCGCTGATCAGCCGGTCGTCAAGCTTCACTTTCAACAGCTGGGCACCTTTCTGCCACAGCGCCGCGGCGCTGGCCGCCATCTGATCCGCCGTACCAATGACCACCGTTTGGGCGGTGATCACCCGGTTGGGCAACGCCACGCCCAGCAACTGGGACAAGGTTTTGCCTTCGCGCCGCGCCTGCAGATCCCACAGCGCGCAGTCAACGGCATTGCGCGCGGCGCCTGCCGGCAGCAGCCGCTGCAGCTGTTCGCGGGTGAGGCCCGCTTCCAGCTGCTCGCCGATCGCCATCACCTGGGCCATGACCGAAGCGATGCTCTCGCCATAGCGGGGATAAGGCGTGCATTCGCCCACCCCTTTCACACCGTCCTCCTCCAGTTCCACCACTACCACTTTTGCCTCGCTGCGGCTGCCGCGGGCGATCACAAAAGGGGTATGTAGCGGCCAGGCTTCCTCATACACTCGCACGTTGCGCATTCCCTTGTCCTCTCTGGTCAATGTTAAATAGGGTTTGCCGTGTAGCTGGCGGATGTCATACACTACTCGTGACGTTAACTATATGTAAACAGGAAGATAACCATGTCACAAACCGTGCATTTCCAGGGCAACCCCGTTTCTGTTCAGGGCACCATTCCGCAGGCAGGCGCTAAAGCGCAGCCGTTTACGCTGGTCGCCAAAGATCTCTCTGACGTCGCGCTGAGCCAGTACGCCGGCAAACGTAAAGTACTGAATATTTTCCCGAGCATTGATACCGGCGTGTGTGCCGCATCAGTGCGTAAATTCAACCAGCTGGCCGCTGAACTGGACAACACTGTGGTGCTGTGCATTTCCGCTGACCTGCCGTTCGCCCAGTCCCGCTTCTGCGGCGCGGAAGGCCTGAGCAACGTGGTGACCCTTTCCACGCTGCGCGGTGCGTCGTTCCTCGCTGACTACGGTGTCGCCATCGCCGCCGGTCCGCTGGCTGGCCTGGCCGCTCGCGCCGTGGTCGTTATCGATGAAAATGATCAGGTCGTCTACAGCCAGCTGGTGAATGAAATCACCGAAGAGCCGGACTACGACGCCGCGCTGGCCGCCCTGAAAGCCTGATAACAGCGTGCCCGGGCGCATCACGCCCGCGGACAATCTATGTACTCAGCCCCCGCTCTGCGGGGGCTTTTTTATTGCCGTGGCGCATAGCGGGAGATAGCCCGCGCCATCGCCGGGCCGGTCAGTAAAATGGTAAACAGCCGCAACGTCTGTAGCGCCATAATGAACGACATATCCGCCCGGGTGCCGGCGGCGATAATCGCCACCGTGTCCAGGCCGCCAGGGCTGGTGGCCAGATAGGCGGTCATAAAGTCCATCTGCAGAATGTGGGTCAGGGCAAGGGCCATCAGGGCGCACATCAGGATCAGCCCAAGAATAGAGGCGATAATCTGCGGCAGCGTCTTCAGCGCCAGCAGAAAAATGGCTTTATTAAACTGCAGCCCCACCGTCCAGCCCAGCACCGCATAGGCCATCGCCAGCAGCCACTCCGGCAGCTCCAGCATCATCCAGCCGCTGCCCTGGACCAGCGCGCCGAGCAGCATCGGCAACAGCATGGCCCCGGAGGGGATGCGCAGCCGCATGCCCAGCCAACAGGCTAGCGCCGTCAGCAGCAGCGTGAAAGGGAAATTCAGGGTCAACGATGGAAACCAGACAATATCCTGAGTCATTTCCTGCGCTTCATTGCCCAACGCATAGCGCACCACCAGCGCCGCCGCGCCGACGACAAACAGCACCCGCAGATACTGCATCAGCGCCACCAGCCGCACATCGGCCCCGTACTCCTGGGCCATCACCACCATTGCCGACGCGCCGCCGGGAGAGCTTCCCCAGGCGCCGGTGGCGCCCGGCAGCGCGCTGTAGCGAACCAGCAACCAGCCGGTGAGGCCGCTAATCGCCAGGGTGGTCAACAGGATCGCCAGCACCAGCGCCCAGTTGTTGAACAGCACGCCAAAAACAGAGGGATTAATCGCCCGGGCGATCATGCAGCCGACGATGGCCTGCGCCGCCAGATAACAGGGACGAGGGATGCTCAGCTTCACCCCGCGCAGGCTCAAAATGAGACCGGCGATCAGCGGCCCCAGCAGTAGCGCTGCCGGCAAATGAAGGCGTAACAGCAGCGAGGAAAAGAGAACAGAGAGCAGCAGCAATGTCAGCCAGTGCCCGATCGCGCGACGCGACGCCAAGATGCACCACCCCGGAAAAAGGATTAAAAAACCAGTATATACAGGTTTGGCCCGCTTTGCAGGCCGAATGCCGGCGACGTGGGTCGCCGGCCTGGCGGGATTATTCGTCGCCCTTTTTCTGACTCAGACCATATTCACGCAGTTTATTGGCGATGGCGGTATGCGACACCCCCAGCCGCTTCGCCAGCTTACGGGTGCTGGGGTAGCTGCGATAGAGCTGGGTCAGCACCGAGCGCTCAAAGCGCCGGGTGATGTCGTCCAGCGACCCTTCCATCGCCTCCTCGCCCACCGGCAGCGACGCGACGTCATGGTCCGGCAGCAGAATGTCCTGTGGACGCAGCTCAAATCCCTCCAGTTGGGTCAGCGCGCGATAGACAGCATTCTTCAACTGGCGAACGTTGCCGGGCCAGCTGTAGCGGGTGAGCACCGTACTGAGATCGGCGGAGAGCTTCGGCCGCGGGACGCCCTGCTCATCAGCAAAGCGGGCCACGAACAGCTCCGTCAGCGGCATAATGTCCTGCGGGCAGTCGCGCAGCGGCGGCAGATACAGCGTCAGGACGTTGAGGCGATAGTAGAGATCTTCGCGGAACAGCCCTTTCTGCACCAGTTCGACCAGGTTTTTCTGCGTCGCGCAGATCACCCGCACATCGACGTGCACTTCATGATCCTCGCCAACGCGGCGGAAGGTGCCGTCGTTGAGGAAGCGCAGCAGCTTGGTCTGCATGCGCGGCGACATCTCGCCAATTTCATCCAGCAGCACCGAGCCGCCGTTGGCCTGCTCGAAGAAGCCCTTCTTACCCTGCAGCGCGTCGCCAAACAGCTCGCTCTCGACCGCGTCCTCGGGAATGGAGCCGCAGTTGAGCGCCAGATAAGGTTTGCCCGCCCGCGGGCTGGCCAGATGGCAGGCATGGGCCAGCAGATCTTTGCCGGTACCTGTGTCGCCGACAATCAGCAGCGGCGCGCTGAGCATCGCCAGCTTGCGCGCTTGCTCCACCACGTGGCGCATTTTCGGCCCCACCGCGAGGATCTGGCTGAAGGCGCTGGTGTCCTGGCTGGTCATGGTCTGCAGCTGGCGTCCCATGCGCACGGTTGAGCGCAGCATCGCTACGGCGCCGGTCAGCACCCGTTCGTTATGCTCCCCTTCCAGATAGACCGGGGTCACTTCCAGCAGATAGTTCTGTCCATTCACCACCACATGCTCCGCATGCGTCTCCTGCGGGCTGCTCTCCAGCCAGCGCTGAACGTTAAAATCGGCGATCAACTGGGCCACCGGATGGTTGCGCAGCTTCGCCTGGCTTTGGCCAAACAGCAGGCAGCTGGCGGGGTTGGCCAGTTCCACCCTGCCTTTGGTATCCAGCGACAGCACCGGCTCCGGCATCGCCACCAGCAGCGCGCTGAGCGCCAGGTGTTCACGCTCAGACGGCATCCACGGCACGGTGCGCACGTCTGTCACGCCGGCGATACGGCGGATCTCTGCCATCAGGCTGCTGAACGTGGCGAACTCCAGTTCGGCAAAATTGAGGTAAATTCGGCCTATAGGGTCAATATCGATACCACGTAGATCAATGCCGCGCAGCACCAGCAAATCGAGCAATTCACGAGTCAGACCGAGACGGTCTTCACAAAAGACTTCAAGACGCATGGGAGTGTTCACCCTAAAAGTGCCAATGACGGGAGAATAATAGGACAGGAATGAGTTTTCGGGAAGCTAACTGTCAACAATTATTGACAGCATGGCGGAAAAATGGGCGTTGTGCCGTAAAGTCAGGCGGTCAGTGGTTAAATGAACGCCTGGGCGAGCCGGGATCCAACCTGCCCGGTAGGCCGGGCAAGGCGAAGCCGCCGCCCGGCAATGTCTCTGAGCGGAGGTTACTTCTCCGGACTGGTTTTGCTTTTCTGCAGGGTCTCTTTCAGCTGCCCAATCAGCTCGCGACGAAAATCGCCGAGCCGCGGTTTATCATCGGCAATCCACGGTAGCGGGCGGCACAGCTCCATCGCCTTGATCCCGAGGCGGGCGGTCAGCAGTCCGGCACCGATGCCCTGTGCGGCGCGCGCCGACAGCCGGGCCGCCAGATCCTGCGACATCCAGTCCATCCCCACCTCGCGCACCAGTTCGCTGGCGCCAGCGAAAGCGATATTCAGCAACACCAGGCGAAACAGTCGCAGACGGCTGTAATACCCGAGCTCAATGCCGTACAACGTGGCAATTCGGTTGATCAGCCGCAGGTTACGCCAGGCGATAAACGCCATATCCACCAGCGCCAGCGGGCTGACGGCAATCATCAGCGTCGACTCCGCCGCCGAACGGCTGATTTCCCGCCGCGCCTGGGCATCCAGCACCGGCTGCACCAGCTGCGCATAAAGGCTCACCACTTCACGATCGCTTTGCGTTTCGTGGATCGCGGCATACCAGCGCTGCAGCGCCGGATGCGACTGATCCAGACCCGCCTGCTGCGCCAGCTTTTCACAAAAGGCTTTCGCTTTACCGACCGCGTGACTGTGCAGCATATCGCGCGCTTCATCGCGTTCGTGGGCGCGCTGGCGCAGTCGCCACAGACGGCGCCACTCGGTGGCCACCGATCCGACGCCGGCCCCGACAATCAGCGCCCCGGCGACGCAGCCACCCAGCGCAATCCAGTCCTGGGTCTGCCAGGCGTTGGCCGTCCACTGTACGCCTTGCGCCACGACGCTGACGCCGAAGATCGCCAGTCCGGCGCTGACCATCCGCCGCCACAGGCTGCGTTTGGGTCGCAGGACCGACTCCACCACCGCTTCCGCCGCTCCCTCTTCCTCTTCGCCGGTCACCAGCCGCGCTGGCGCGAAGTTGTCCGCCTCCAGGGTGTCGAAGGCGCGGGCGCTTTTCAGCGGCGGAATTTTTTCCGCTTGCAGCGGACCATCAAAATCAATCCGCGGTTTTAACGGTTCGCTCATCGCAGTTTATCTCCAATCAAAAATTCCAGCGCCGCGTCGAGGCGAATGTGCGGCAAAGGCCGATCGACATCCATGACCTGCGGACGAAAGTTTTCAAACTGAAATCCCTGCTGCTGCCAGAAGGCCTGGCCCGGCAGACGCGCCGGCACCTCGCCGGGATAGATGGTCAACGGCTGGCCATCGCTCAGCCGATCGCCACGCAGGGCGGGAATTTTCTCGCCATTCACCTCAATCAGCCCGCTCTGGGTCGCCTGAATGGACGCCAGCCCCAGGCAATCCATACTGATCCCCTCAAAGGCGGCGTTCTGCCACGCGTCCTGAATCAGTTGCTGCAGGAGCGACACCATATTGCTGTGCTGATCGACCGTGACGTGGTCAGCTTTGGTGGCGGCAAACAGCAGCTTGTCGATAACCGGCGAAAACAACCGGCGAAACAAGGTGCGCTGCCCGTAATGGAAACTTTGCATCAGCTGGGTCAATGCCAGACGCATATCGTTAAAAGCCTGCGGCCCGCTGTTGAGCGGCTGCAGACAGTCCACCAGCACAATCTGCCGGTCGAAGCGCAGGAAGTGCTCTTTGTAGAACCCCTTCACCACCCTTTCGCAATAGTATTTGTAGCGTTCGCGCAGCATGCCGGCGTTGCTGTGTTTATCGGCCTGCGCCAGCTTGGCTTCGCCGATGGCGTCGACGTCGGGCCACGGGAAAAACTGCAGCGCCGGCGCGCCCGCCATTTCACCGGGCAGGACAAAGCGCCCGGGCTGGATAAAGTGCAACCCTTCGCGCTTACAGGCGTGCAGATAGTCCGTCCAGGCGGCAGCGATATCTGCCAGACGGGCCTCATCGGCAGGGGCCAGCGGATCCAGCCCGGCGCACAGCTGCCGCCAGCGGGCCGACCACTCCGCACGCTCTCCCTGCAGGAGCCCGGTCATCTGTCGTGACCAGCTCAGATAATCCTGTGCCAGCATCGGCAGGTCGAGCAGCCACTCGCCCGGATAGTCGACGATCTCCAGATACAGCGTGGAGGTATCTTTAAAATGGCGCAGCAGGGAGTCATTCGAACGGTAGCGCAGCGCGAGACGGATCTCGCTCACCCCGCGCGTCGGGGTTGGCCACATGGGGGGCTGGCCGTACAGCTGGGCCAGCCCTTCGTCGTAGGTGAATCGGGGAATGCCAAAGTCCCGCTGCGGCACGCGCTTGACGCCGAGCAGCCGCTCTTCGCGTGCGGCACTCAGCAGCGGCAGGCGGGCGCCCGTGTGGATATTCAATAGTTGATTGACCAGCGCGGTGATAAACGCCGTTTTACCGCTCCGGCTCAGGCCGGTCACCGCCAGACGTAAATGCCGGTCAACCCCGCGGTTGACCAGCGCATTCAATTCAGTTTTCAGTCGCTTCATCGCCAGTCCGTTATGCCCTGAAGGTATGTCTCGTCATCATAAGCTATCTGCCGGGGATAAGCAGGACAACGTTAATCCTTTTGCGCCTTCCCCACGGTGGCATTATTTCATCCCGCGCGTGACGCGGTTGGCCAGCCGGCTGAGCAGCGGCTCCAGCGCCACCGCCAGCAGCATTTTCAGCGGCCGACGCGCGACCGATTTGACCGCCCAGCCGGCAACGCCCGCCGGGCCGTAACGCAGCGCGGTCAGCAGCGCCAGCTTACCGACGATTTTCAGACCGGGCTTCACCTGCTGCCCGGCGCGTTGCCATTTGCTATTCATGCGTTGCCTCACTCGTTAAAAACAGGATTTACAGCTGGCGAAAGCGGCTGCGCAGCGTAAAGGTGTCGGAGGTCACATACCGCTCCATTTCACGCAGGCGCTGTTCACCGGAGGCCAGTTCGGCATCCACGGCGGCCAGCAGATCGCCATTGCTCGGCGCCTTGTGACCGTACAGTTCACTGTCCGGCATCGGATCCAGAGCAAAAGTCAAAATGATGTAGGCCACCAGGACAAAGAAAAAGAGGCCGAAAATCATCGCCAACACGGTAATCAGTCGCACCAGCTTCACCGGGACATCAAGATGCTGAGCAATACCCGCGCAGACGCCCTTCACCATCCCACGCTGCGGGATACGCCACAGTTTTTTATTCAGATCCAGTCCGGCCATTATTTGTCTCTCCAGTTCGGATGTTCGGCATCCAGGATCGCTTCCAGCGCCTGAATACGTTCGCGCATCCGCTTCGCGTCATCGGTCAACTGCAGCAGCCGTTGCTGCTCATTTTGCGTCAGACTGCCGTTGGCGCCGCGATTGTTGTAGTGCAGCCACAGCCAGACCGGCAGAACAAACAGCACAAACAGCGTCAGCGGAATGGCGAGAAAAAGCATGCTCATGTGTACTCCTTACAGGGGGTGAGCCGCGGCGCAACGCCGCGCCGCGCAATCATACTTACTGGTTGGACTGATTCATTTTGGCTTTCAACGCCGCCAGCTGCTCGCTGATTTCATCGTCCGCTTTCAGTTCGGCAAACTGCTGATCCAGCGTCTGCTGCTTGCCAAAGCGGTGGCTCTCCGCTTCCGCTTCCATCTGATCAATGCGGCGCTCAAAGGATTCAAAGCGGGCCATCGCCTCATCCAGTTTACCGCTGTCCAGTTGGCGACGCACATCGCGGGACGAACTCGCCGCCTGATGGCGCAGCGCCAGCGCCTGCTGACGGGCGCGGGTTTCGCTGAGTTTGTTCTCCAGCTCGCCAATCTCTTTTTTCATGCGCGCCAGCGTTTCATCCACCAGCTGCACTTCGTGGTCCAGCTGAGCAATCAGGTCGGTCAGCTTCTGTTTTTCGATCAGCGCCGCCCGGGCCAGATCCTCTTTCTCTTTACGCAGCGCCAGCTCGGCTTTTTCCTGCCATTCCGCCTGCTGGGCGACTGCCTGCTCAATACGACGGGTCAGCTGTTTCTTTTCCGCCAGCGCGCGGGCCGACGTGGAACGCACTTCCACCAGCGTGTCTTCCATCTCCTGGATCATCAGACGCACCAGCTTTTGCGGGTCCTCCGCTTTCTCCAGCAGGGAGTTGATGTTGGCGTTCACGATGTCGGCAAAACGAGAAAAAATACCCATAATTTCAATCCTCATAGTTCTGGTTTCAGGCATTCACCTGTGGCTTAGCTAATACAAATGACGTGCCAACTTTTTATCTTATTGATTTTAAACAGAGTGGTTGCGAATTGTGCAGGGCATTGCTACAGTCACCTGGTTAATCACACTACTTAATGGCGAAATTCATCATGGCGCAGTACAAGGATAATCTGCTGGGCGAGGCCAACAGCTTTCTCGAGGTGCTGGAACAGGTTTCCCGGCTGGCCCCGCTGGATAAGCCGGTGCTGGTCATCGGCGAGCGCGGCACCGGGAAAGAGCTTATCGCTAACCGTCTCCACTACCTCTCCAGCCGCTGGCAGGGACCGTTTATCTCGCTGAACTGCGCGGCGCTGAACGACAATTTGCTCGATTCGGAACTATTCGGCCACGAAGCCGGGGCCTTCACCGGGGCCAGCAAGCGCCATCCTGGGCGCTTCGAGCGCGCCGACGGCGGGACGTTATTTCTTGATGAGCTGGCGACGGCGCCGATGCTGGTGCAGGAGAAGCTGTTAAGAGTGATTGAATATGGCGAGCTGGAGCGCGTGGGCGGCAGCCAGCCGCTGCAGGTCAACGTCCGGCTGGTGTGCGCCACCAACGCTGACCTGCCGCGGATGGTGGAGGAAGGCCATTTTCGCGCCGACCTGCTCGACCGTCTGGCCTTCGACGTGGTACAGCTTCCGCCGCTACGTGAACGGCAGAGCGACATCATGCTGCTCGCCAACCAGTTTGCCATTCAGATGTGCCGCGAGCTCGGTTTGCCGCTGTTTCCCGGCTTCAGCGAACGTGCCACCGCAACGCTGCTCGGCTACCGCTGGCCGGGGAATATTCGTGAACTGAAGAACGTCGTCGAGCGCTCGGTCTATCGCCACGGCGACAGCGAGCACGAGCTGGACGCCATTATCCTTAACCCTTTCCGTCAGACCGCGGCCTCCGTGCCGGAGGCCGCGTCCGGGGACGAGCTGCCCGCTCTGCCGCTGGATTTGCGCGATTTTCAGCTCCAGCAGGAAAAACGCCTGCTGCTGCGGAGTCTGCAGCAGGCGAAGTATCATCAGAAGCAGGCTGCGGAGCTGCTGGGGTTAACCTATCACCAGCTCCGCGCGCTGCTGAAAAAACATCAGCTGTGAGAGGCGCGCGGCAGCAGCAGCGCGCTCACCGCCATCGCCCCCAGGCATAAGACGGCGTTGAACCACAGGGCATACTGGGCGGCATGGGCCATGCCCAGCGGCAAAAACAGCGCGAAAAGTGACGCCGTCACGGCAATACCCATCGCCCCGCCCAGCGAGCTGCCCATCTTGTAGATCCCCGAGGCGACGCCGATTTTGTTCTCCGGCGCGTTGGCCACCGCCGTATCCGTTGAGGGTGTGGCGTAGCAGCCCAGCCCGAGGCCAAACAGCACGTTGCTGGCGAACACCACCCCGATATACAGCGCCTTATCGAGAAAAGTGCAGGATATCAGGCCGATGGCAATGGCGGTCAGCACCGGCCCGGCCATCATCGGCAGCCGGGCGCCATAGCGCTGCAGCAGCTTCTCGCCCACCCGGATCATCGCCAGGACGGTCACCAGATAGCCGAGGGTCATCATCCCGCTCTCCAGCGGCGTCAGGTGGTGCCCCTGCTGCAGCCAGATGCTGGCGATCATCATGGTGCCAATCGCCCCATTGAGCAGAAAGTTCGACAGCACTGCCGCGCCGTAGGCCCGGTTACGAAACAGCGCAAAATCAATCAGCGCCGCCTCGCCTTTGCGCATGCCGTTGCGGATAAATACCGCCCCCGCCGCCAGCGCCCCGACCAGCATGGTCAACGACAGCGGACTGCTCCATCCCCAGCCATGGCCCTTGCTGATAAACAAATTCACCAGCACCAGCGCGGCAATCAGGCTCAGCAGACCGCCGACGTCCAGCTTATGCTGGCTGGCGCTGGCGCTGCGGCTCTCCGGCGTGCCGCGCAGCAAAAACAGCGCCAGCAGAGCGACGGCAATGGAGAAGACGAAGATCCAGCGCCAGCCGAGCCCGGTGGCGATGGCTCCGCCAACGAAGGAACAGAGACCGCTGCCGCCCCACGAGCCGATGACCCAGAAGCTGACCGCCCGCTGCCGCGCACGCCCTTCATACCAGGTCTTAATCAGCGCCAGCGTCGCCGGCATAATGCAGGCCGCCGACAGCCCCTGCAGCACCCGGCCGGCCAGGAACAACCCCGGTCCCTGAGCGACCACCAGCATGGCGCTGCCGACGATACTCAGCCCCAGCCCGAGGGTAGTCATCCGCATCCGGCCAAACTTGTCCGCCAGGCCGCCGCTGGCAACCACGAAACAGCCGCTGAACAGCGCGCTGAGACTGACGGCCAGGGTTAAGGTTTCAAGGGAGATATCAAGACTGCTTTTCATCGCCGGCACCACGTTAATCACCGACTGGGCAAACAGCCAGAAGGTTAAAACGCTTAGCACAATCCCCACCAGCAGGCGATCGCTGCCGACAAAGGGGGTGTCGCTCACGGTGACAGTGCTCATCGCATGGCCCTCCTGTTTCCGGTGATTAACGCAAATAGTGTTCCGCCAGACCGCACCACAGCGCCGCCCCGGTCAGCAACAGCGCGTCGTTGAAGTCATAGCCCGGGTTATGGACCATGCAGCGATCCGGCTCATCGCCAGCGCCGATGGTGAAATAGCTGCCATGCGGGTGCTGTTCCAGCATGAAGGCAAAATCTTCACTGCCCATAAACGGCTTCACCTCGCCCACCTGCTCTGCGCCAAACAGCGATGTCGCCACCTCCCGCACCATCGCGTTGGCCGCCGGATCGTTACGCAATACCGGGCTGCCGTTGACGTGCGTCAGCGTGGCCGTGGCGTTGAAGCTCTCCGCCTGAGCCACGGCGATATCATGGATCCGCTGCAGCACGGTCTCGCGCACCTGCTCATTGAGGGTGCGCACCGTGAGCTTCATCAGCACGTGATCGTTAATGATATTGGGCGCGTGTCCGGCCTGGATGCTGCCGACGGTGACCACCGCCGGTTCGAACGGGGTGATATTCCGCGAGACGATCGACTGCAGCGCGAGGGTGATATGGCAGGCGACCAGCGTGGCATCCACGGTATGCTCCGGTACCGCGCCGTGGCCGCCAACGCCTTTCACCTCAATATGCAGCGTATCGGAGGAGGCCATCATCGCCCCGTCGCGCAGGCCGATCTTGCCCAGCGGCTGACCCGGCATATTGTGCAAGCCGAAGATGGCATCGCAGGGGAACCGGTCAAACAGACCGTCCTCGACCATCACTCGCCCGCCGTACAACAGCTCTTCCGCGGGCTGGAAAATCAGCTGCAGCGTCCCGGTAAACTGGCGGGTGCGCGCCAGATATTCAGCCGCGTAGAGCAGCGTGGTGGTGTGCCCGTCATGGCCGCAGCCGTGGAAACGCCCGTCAACCTGGCTTGCCCACGGCTTCCCGCTCCGCTCCTGCATCGGCAGGGCATCCATATCCGCCCGCAGGCCGAGGCGTTTTTTTCCGTGGCCGACGCGCAGCGTGCCCACCACTCCGGTGCCCGCCAGGCCGCGGTGAACCTCGTATCCCCACTCGCCAAGCAGTCGAGCGACCTCATTGCTGGTTTGATGTTCTTCAAAGCCGATCTCCGGCTGCTGGTGGAACTGGCGACGCAGGGCAATAAATTGCGCCTCGTTGACCTGCAAGGCTTCAAGCAACGGATGTGTCATTTTTGTTATTCCTGTGTTGTGTTTGCACGACACTTTCGAGTTTATGCGGGTGAAACAGCTTTCAGGTGCGCTTTTTTGTTTTATATTGACGAGAAATCAATGACTGTTTTTCATACATATCAGTTATGACAAAAAATAACGGGTTGTTTTTTGTCTGCGGAGGAGTGTCACGTGGAGCAGCATTCAGGCGACTTTAGCGTCACCGTGCGCGATGTACGTCAGTTGAACCAGACAGAAGGCGATCTGCTGACGCTGCTATGGGTGCTGGAGGGGAGCGTAAATCTGACGGAGGCGGAAGGTGTGCCGCAGCCGCTCGCCGCCGACGAGCTGGCGATCGTTAACCGCAACCGTCGCT
The DNA here is from genome assembly GCF_001620885.1 of Klebsiella sp. D5A. Classification (NCBI taxonomy): domain Bacteria; kingdom Pseudomonadati; phylum Pseudomonadota; class Gammaproteobacteria; order Enterobacterales; family Enterobacteriaceae; genus Klebsiella; species Klebsiella sp. D5A. The sequence goes on from NZ_LOAR01000015.1 coordinate 38,102, forward strand.
GGAGTCTGCGCAGCGCCGGTACCAACGCAGTGATGATCCTGACCCTTTCCGCCAGCTGGCTGACCCGCCTTGACAGCGCTTTTTTTGCTGTCGACTATCAGATAACGCCGCGCACCCGGGATGCGGAGGACGGCCTGCGCCGCCTGATGCGCCAGCTGCTGGTGAGCGGCCTGGTCAAGCATCCCGGCCATTTCCGACTGGAGGCCAACCGCTGGCTGAGTGAGATAGCGCTCCTGCTGGCCACGCGCTTCAGCCAGCCCATCGCCTCCACGCCGCGCCGCGGAGCGGAGAACTGGAGCCGGCGAATAGCCAGCGTGGTGGCGCGGATCGACGCCAACTATCAGCGCCGCCTCTCGTTGCAGGAGGTGGCGGCAGCGGAATTTGTCTCCGAGGCCTGGCTGTCACGCTTATTTCACAAAGAAGTCGGGGTGAGTTTTGTTCAGTACCTCACCGCGCTGCGCCTGCGCCACGCCGCCGATCAGTTGTTGACCACCCGCAAACCCGCCCAGCAAATCGCCCGCGAACAGGGGTTCGCCAGTACCCGTATGATGAGCGATCTGTTTAAGCGCCAGCACGGCGTGACGCCGCGCCAGTATCGTGAACAGCATCCCCGGGAGCTTGCCCGACCGCGTCCGCCGCAGGCCGACCGCTGGCAGCCGGTCGCTGTCGACCGGCTCTATGCTCGCCTCAATGAACCGGAACCACGCGACCGGGAAAGTCCCCCGCTGCCGATCAATCCGCCGCAGACCCAGGAGATCAACCTGCACGATCGCCCGGCGCGCGCCGCTGTGCTGCGCCATACCCGGATGGTGGTGACCGTGCGCGAGCTGGACGACCTGCTACGGGAGGATGTGCGCCGGGAACTGGAGCAGCTGCACCGCGCCCTGCCGGTGTATGCCATCGATATCAACGATCCCTTTCTCAGCAGCCGGCTGTTCGGCACCGGCTGGGACGATCCGCAGATGGCCGGCTACGCCTGCTGGTATAACCTGCAGCAGATTTTTAGCTGGCTGGCGGCGATGGGCTGGAACGTGATCCTCCACACCGGCGTCACCACCCGCAGCGACCTGCTGCAGCGGTTTCTGCTGCTCGCCGCCAACCATTTTCCGCCGGCCACGCTCAACAGCTGGCGCTTTGTCTGGCACTGGTCGCCGCAGGCCAGCGAAGCGACCCGCCAGGCGGCCTGGCGCCAGCAGCGCGAGGTTCTTCACCGCCTGCTGCCGCAGCCGCAGCTGGGGATCTGGCACCGCTTTGCTCCCAGCGATCCCGGTAACGATCCGTTGTTTCACTCACCGCTGCTGGCGGAGGCGGATTTTCTCGCCTGCCAGGCAGATGCCAACGAACAGCTGGATCTGGCGCAGGCAGACAGCAGCCGCCTGGCCTCCAGCGAACATTATCCGCTGCACAAGCTGCGGCAGATCCACAGCGCCCTGCGCCAGCGACAGCTTAACCTGCCGCTGTGGCTGCTCTCCTGGAATACCCTGACCGGCGATACGCGGGATACCAACGGCCGCTTTTTTCGCGGCGCGCTGTTGATGGATAATCTGCTGGGGGTGGCGGACCAGGTCTGGCTGGCGGGCTTCTGGTTAAATTCAGGCCTCCAGGGCGAAGCCCGCGCTAACGGGAAGCTCGATACCTCCAGCCTGGCGCTGCACTATCTGCACGGGCTGCCTCGCCCGGTTTACTGGGTACTGTGGCTCTGGCGACGGCTACGCGGCGAGATCCTGTTTCAGGATAAAAACCTGCTGTTGCTTCACCACCAGGGGCACTACCAGCTGCTGCTGCGCAATACGGTGGTCTACAATCCCTGGCTCTCCAGCGAAGCGGCCTTTATCCAGCGCTTCAGCCAGCCCTACAGCGTGCGGCTGCAGGGTCTGGAGGGCGGCTGGCGCGTCAAACAGCACCTGTTCGATCAGCATCATGGCGCGTTATTCCCGCTGGTCGACGCCTTTCGCAGCCGCAGCGGCCCCGACGCTGAGGATTACCAGTGGTTGATGCATCGGGCTCGTCCGGCGCTCAGTGTGGAAGATGCCCGGCTTGACGGACACTGGCTGCGGGTCGACTCGCTGGAAAGCAACGCTTTGGCGCTGTACGAATTTACGCCTCAGCGCGCTCCCGGCGAGGATCCCGTCCCCGCAAGCAATCCGTGAATTTTGCGCTGGCTCTCCGTCGTCGCCGGGTTGAAAACCAGCAGCGACAGATCGGGGCGGCCTTCCACGGCAAAAGAGGTGAACTCCAGATCGAGCGGGCCCATCTGCGGATGGTGAATGCGCTTATAGCCTTCTCCGTGGCCGGCGACGTCATGGCTTTGCCAGAAACGGGTGAACTCAACGCTCTGCTGCGTGAGTTCAGCGATCAACTGGTCAGTTTCCGTCGTCGCCCCCATCCGGGTGACGTCGGCGCGAAAAGCGTTGACGATAAGCTGCCCCACCGTCTGCCAGTCCTCCAGCGTGCAGCGGGCTTCAGGTCGGGTAAACAGGCGACGCAGTACGTTGCGCTCCGCCAGCGGTAGCTGGCTGTAGTCGGTCAGCACCCTGGCCGCCGCCGCGTTCCAGGCGATGACGTCCCAGCTGGCGGTGCGGATAATCGCCGGAATGGTAAAAGCGTCAAGCACCCGTTGCAGCCGCGGCGTCATATCATCTGTCACCGTCAGACGCGTCTGCGGCGGATGGCCAAAGGCGAGAATAAACAGATGCTCGCGCTCCGGGGTGGTCAGCCGCAGACCGCAGGCGATCCGCTCCAGCACCTCGCGGGAGGGCGCCCCGCCGCGCCCCTGTTCAAGCCAGGTATACCAGGTCGGGCTGATACTGGCGAGCTGCGCGACCTCTTCGCGGCGCAGCCCCGGCGTGCGCCGACGTCCCGGCGGGAAGCCAAACGTCGCCGGATCGAGGCGCTGGCGCCGGGCGCGGAGAAAATCGCCTAAAGCATGGTTGTCAGAAGTGTTCATCATCTGCCTGTGGGTTCTGCCTGTTAGAATTTATACCCCGATAATGTCTCTACTTTTATAGTATGACATCGCAGGTAGGATACGCCTGAAACCCGTTCAGGAGATCCATGATGCGTATATTTCTTACCGGCGCGAGCGGATTTATCGGCTCACGTATTCTTCCGGCCCTGCAGGCGTCGGGCCATCAGGTTATCGGCCTCGCGCGCAGCGACACCGCAGCGCAGACCCTGAAAGCGGCAGGCGTCGAGGTGCACCGCGGCACGCTGGACGCCCCGTACTCGCTACTGGCTGGCGTCGAGGGCGCTGACGCGGTGATCCATACCGCCTTCGACCACGACTTCAGCCGCTTTGCCGCCAACTGCGAGAAAGACCGCCAGGCGATCCTGACCATGGGTCGGGCGTTGCAAGGCAGCGCGCGGCCGCTGGTCATCACCTCCGGCACATTGATGGGCGACGACGGGAGCGGCGTCCCGGCCCGGGAGTCGTTCTTCAACTCAGGGCACCCCAGCCCGCGCACCGCCTCTGAGCTCGCCGGTCAGCAACTGCTGGAGGCGGGAGTGGATGTTCGGGTGGTTCGCCTGCCGCAGGTGCATGACACCGTGCGCCAGGGACTACTGACCAGCTATATCGAACGCGCGGTCGCCAACGGGGTGGTGGCCCTGCGCGGCGAGGGAAGCAACCGCTGGTCCGCCGCCCATGTCAATGACGTCGCGCGACTGTACGTTAGCGCCCTGCTGCAGGGCGCGGCCGGCGAGCGCTACCATGCGGTGGACGAAGAGGGGATCGTGTTACGCGATATTGCTACGGTAATTGCTCAGGGATTAAACCTGCCGCTGACCCACCTGGATGAGTCGCAGGTCGACGCCTGGTTCGGCTGGTTTGCGCCGTTTACCGCCCTTGACCTGCGCGCCAGCTCAGCATGGACCCGTGAGCGATTGCAGTGGCAGCCGGTTGGCCCGGGGCTGCTGGAGGACCTGCGGAATATGGATTACCAAAAAGTGACGTTGTCACGATAAGCGAGCGAAACCCTCTGTTTAATTTTCTGACGGGCTCGCCCTCTGCCCGTCAGTCCCTCTGCTTTCTCCCCGCTATACTGAATATATCTCCCCGGCGTCAGCGTCTGTTTCATCGTCTGGCAAACCGCGGCCAAACAGACCTGACTGGCGATATCGGCGATAAAAAGTTACCATGTTTCAATATACAGACTCGGTTCCGCTACTATTTTAATCAATTGACTGAATACTATACGCTCCCGGTAACCGCATTATCCCTCAGGCTTGTTGAAGGCGGTGGTGAATGTCTATAAATCTTAATAAGATAGAGTTCAACTCTATAATCAAACAGAAAATATGCGCCTGAAATTGTCATCTCTCCTGGCAGCCTTTTCCCTGCTGTGTGGGCAGGCCTTTGCCGCCCCTGTGCTCCCTGACCGCGCCGATATCCGCGACAGCGGTTTCGTCTATTGCGTCAGCGGCCAGGTGAATACCTTTAATCCGCAGAAAGTCAGCAGCGGCCTGATTGTCGATACGCTGGCCGCTCAGATCTACGATCGTCTGCTTGACGTCGATCCCTATACCTACCGGCTGGTCCCCGAGCTGGCGGAGAGCTGGGAAGTCCTTGATAACGGCGCCACCTACCGCTTCCACCTGCGCCGCCATGTCCCGTTTCAACGCACGGCATGGTTTACCCCGACGCGGGACTTCAACGCGGATGATGTGATTTTTACCTTTGGCCGTATTTTTAACCGCGACCATCCGTGGCACAACGTCAACGGCAGCAGCTTCCCTTACTTCGACAGTCTGCAGTTTGCTGACAGCGTGGAGAGTGTGCGTAAGCTGGATAATCAGACCGTGGAGTTTCGCCTCAAGCGGCCGGACGCCTCGTTCCTCTGGCATCTGGCCACTCACTATGCGTCAATTACCTCTGCCGAATATGCCGCCCGCTTAACGCAAGACGACCGCCAGGAGCAGCTGGATCGCCAGCCGGTCGGTACCGGTCCGTTCCAGTTGTCCGAGTACCGCTCCGGGCAATATATCCGTCTGCAGCGTCACCCCGACTACTGGCGCGGCAAACCGTTGATGCCGCAGGTGGTGGTGGACCTCGGCTCCGGTGGTACCGGCCGACTGTCGAAACTGCTCACCGGGGAATGCGACGTGCTGGCCTGGCCCGCCGCCAGCCAGCTGACGATCCTGCGCGACGATCCGCGCCTGCGCCTGACGCTGCGCCCGGGAATGAACATTGCCTGGCTGGCCTTCAACACCGCCAAGCCGCCGCTGGACAACCCTGAGGTGCGGCATGCGCTGGCGCTGGCTATTAACAACCAGCGCCTGATGCAGTCCATCTACTACGGCACCGCAGAGACGGCGGCATCCATGCTACCGCGCGCCTCGTGGGCCTACGATAACGACGCTAAAATTACTGAGTACAATCCCCAGGAAGCCCGCGCCCGCCTGAAGGCCCTGGGGCTGGAAAATCTGACCCTCAAGCTGTGGGTGCCCACCAGCTCTCAGGCATGGAACCCCAGCCCGCTGAAAACGGCGGAGCTGATCCAGGCGGATATGGCGCAGATTGGCGTCAAGGTGATCATCATGCCGGTGGAGGGGCGCTTCCAGGAGGCGCGGCTGATGGACATGAACCATGACCTGACGCTCTCCGGCTGGGCAACGGACAGTAACGATCCGGACAGTTTTTTCCGGCCGCTGCTGAGCTGCGCGGCGATCGCCTCACAAACCAACTTTGCCCACTGGTGTAACCGGGAATTTGATGACGTGCTGCAAAAAGCGCTGCTTTCGCAACAGCTCTCCTCGCGGATGGACGCTTACAAAGAGGCACAGCGGATCCTCGCCCGCGAACTGCCGGTCCTGCCGCTGGCCTCCTCGCTGCGTTTGCAGGCCTATCGCTATGATATGAAAGGCCTCGTGCTGAGCCCCTTCGGTAACGCTTCGTTCGCTGGCGTATCGCGGGAGAAAACCGAAGAGGTGAAAAAACCATGATTATTTTTACCCTGCGTCGTCTGCTGTTGCTGCTGGTCACCCTCTTTTTTCTGACCTTTATCGGCTTCAGCCTGAGTTATTTCACCCCTCATGCGCCGCTACAGGGCGCCTCCCTGTGGAATGCGTGGCTGTTCTGGTTTCAAGGGGTGCTGCACTGGGATTTTGGCGTCTCCAGCATTAACGGCCAGTTGATTTCTGAGCAGCTGCGCGAGGTGTTCCCGGCGACCATGGAGCTGTGCATCCTCGCCTTCGGCTTTGCCCTGCTGATTGGCATTCCGGTGGGCATGATCGCTGGCGTAATGCGCAACAAATGGCCTGATACCCTGATCAGCGCCGTCGCGCTGGTCGGTTTCTCGATCCCGGTGTTCTGGCTGGCGCTGCTCCTGACCCTCTTCTTCTCGCTGACTCTTGGCTGGTTTCCGGTCTCTGGCCGCTTCGATCTGCTGTATGAGGTGAAAACCGTCACCGGTTTTGCGCTGATTGACGCATGGATCTCGGACTCGCCATGGCGCCATGAGATGATCGTCAGCGCCGCACGGCATATGGTGCTGCCGGTGCTGACCCTGGCGGTGGCGCCCACCACCGAGGTGATCCGCCTGATGCGCATCAGCACCAGCGAGGTGTATGACACCAACTATGTCAAAGCGGCTGCCACCCGCGGCGTGTCGCGACGCAAAATTTTACTGCGCCATGTACTGCACAACGCCCTGCCGCCGGTGATCCCGCGCCTCGGCCTGCAGTTTTCCACCATGCTCACCCTGGCGATGATCACCGAGATGGTGTTCAGCTGGCCCGGACTGGGACGCTGGCTGATCAACGCGATCCGCCAGCAGGACTATGCGGCGATTTCCGCCGGCGTCATGGTGATTGGCGCACTGGTTATTATCGTCAACGTGATTTCCGATATTCTCGGTGCCATGGCTAACCCGCTGAAACATAAGGAATGGTATGCCCTACGATAGCGTTTATCTGGAAAAGCGTCCGCCCGGCGCGCTACGCACCGTATGGCGTAAATTCTATGGTGACACCACGGCGATGATCGGCCTGTACGGCTGCGCGGGCCTGCTCCTGCTCTGCGTCTTCGGCGGCTGGTTCGCCCCCTATGGCATCGATCAGCAGTTCCTTGGCTATCAGTTGCTGCCGCCGTCGTGGTCGCGCTATGGCGAAGTCTCCTTCTTCCTGGGGACCGATGACCTGGGCCGCGATGTGCTGAGCCGGCTGCTGAGCGGCGCGGCGCCAACCGTCGGTGGCGCTTTTGTCGTCACCCTCGGCGCGACGCTGTTTGGCCTGGTGCTGGGCGTGATTGCCGGGTCGACTCACGGCCTGCGCTCGGCAGTGATGAACCATATTCTCGATACCCTGCTCTCTATTCCCTCGCTGCTGCTGGCGATTATCGTCGTCGCCTTTGCCGGGCCGCACCTCAGCCATGCGATGTTCGCCGTCTGGCTGGCGCTGCTCCCGCGCATGGTACGTTCAGTCTACAGCCTGGTCCACGATGAGCTGGAGAAAGAGTACATCATCGCCGCCCGCCTCGATGGAGCCTCGACGCTGAACATTCTGCTGTTCGCCATCCTGCCCAATATCGCCTCCGGTCTGGTGACCGAGATCACCCGCGCCCTGTCGATGGCCATTCTGGATATTGCCGCGCTGGGCTTTCTTGATCTCGGCGCCCAGCTGCCTTCGCCGGAATGGGGAGCCATGCTGGGCGATGCGCTGGAGCTTATCTATGTCGCGCCGTGGACCGTGATGCTCCCCGGGGCGGCGATTATGCTCAGCGTACTGCTGGTCAACCTGCTGGGCGACGGTATTCGCCGGGCGATCATTGCCGGGGTACAATAATGCCGTTACTCGATATTCGTCACTTAACTATCGAATTTAGAACCAACGAAGGCTGGGTGAAAGCCGTCGATCGCGTCAGTCTGACCCTGACTGAAGGCGAGATCCGCGGCCTGGTGGGCGAATCCGGTTCCGGGAAAAGCCTTATTGCCAAAGCTATCTGCGGGGTGACCAAAGACAACTGGCGGGTCACCGCCGACCGCATGCGTTTCGATGACATCGACCTGCTGCGACTGTCGAACCGCGAGCGGCGGAAACTGATCGGCCATAACGTGTCGATGATTTTTCAGGAGCCGCAGTCCTGTCTTGATCCCTCTGAGCGCATCGGCCAGCAGCTGATTCAGAGTATCCCCGGCTGGACCTATAAGGGCCGCTGGTGGCAACGGCTGGGCTGGCGTAAGCGCCGGGCCATCGAGCTGTTGCACCGCGTCGGCATTAAAGATCACAAAGATGCCATGCGCAGCTTCCCCTATCAGTTGACCGAAGGCGAGTGCCAGAAGGTGATGATTGCCATCGCCCTGGCCAACCAGCCGCGCCTACTGATCGCCGATGAACCGACCAACGCCATGGAGCCAACGACTCAGGCGCAGATTATCCGCCTGCTGACGCGGCTCAATCAGAACAACAACACCACCATTTTGCTGATCAGCCACGATCTGCAGATGCTCAGCAAATGGGCGGATAAAATCAACGTCATGTACTGCGGGCAGACGGTGGAGAGCGGGCCCAGCGAAGAGCTGGTCACCCTGCCGCATCACCCCTATACCCAGGCGTTAATCCGCGCGATCCCGGATTTTGGCAGCGCCATGCCGCATAAAAGCCGCCTCAACACCCTGCCAGGGGCGATCCCTCTGCTGGAGCAGCTGCCCATCGGCTGCCGTCTGGGGCCGCGCTGCCCTTACGCCCAGCGCGAGTGTATCGAAACGCCGCGTCTTACCGGGGCGCGCAACCATCTGTACGCCTGTCATTTCCCGCTGAACATGGAGAAAGAGTGAAATGGTCGAAACATTGCTGGAAGTTCGCCAACTCAGTAAGACCTTTCGCTACCGCACCGGCTGGTTTCACCGCCAGACGGTGGAGGCCGTCAAGCCGCTGAGTTTTACCCTGCGTGAACGGCAGACGCTGGCGATTATCGGCGAGAACGGCTCCGGGAAATCCACCCTCGCCAAGATGCTGGCGGGCATGGTGGAACCCACCAGCGGCGAGCTGCTGATCGACGACCATCCGCTGACTTTCGGGGACTACTCCTACCGCAGCCAGAAGATTCGTATGATCTTTCAGGATCCGTCGACCTCACTGAACCCGCGCCAGCGCATCTCGCAGATCCTCGATTTTCCACTGCGGCTGAATACCGACCTCGACGCCGAGGCGCGGCAGAAGCAGATTATCGACACGTTGCGCATGGTCGGTCTGCTGCCGGACCACGTCAGCTATTACCCCCATATGTTGGCGCCCGGGCAGAAGCAGCGTCTCGGCCTCGCCAGGGCGCTGATCCTGCGCCCGAAGGTCATCGTCTGCGATGAGGCGCTGGCCTCGCTGGATATGTCGATGCGCTCCCAGCTCATCAACCTGATGCTGGAGCTGCAGGAGAAACAGGGCATCTCCTATATCTATGTCACTCAGCACCTGGGAATGATGAAGCACATCAGCGATCAAGTGCTGGTGATGCATAACGGCGAAGTGGTCGAGCGCGGCAGCACTGCCGATGTGCTGGCCTCACCGCTGCACGACCTGACCCGACGCCTGATCGCCGGCCACTTCGGTGAAGCCCTCACCGCCGACGCCTGGCGCAAAGACGGGAAATAGCCCCGTCTCACTTACCTCGCTGGTGACGTCATGCCGGCGCGTGGCCAGCGTTCCGCTTGAGGATAGCCACTGCGCTGGCGATGTCTGGCGCCAGCCAGCGATCCTCCTCCCAGCCAGGCACGCTTTGGCGCAGCAGATCGCGCGCCCGACGCGTACCCGCCGCCAGCGTCTGCGGCTCGTGAAAATCGAGCCCCTGGGCCGCGAGTAAATATTCGATACCCAGGATCTGATAGAGGTTGCCGAGCAGGCGCTGCAATTTCAGCGCAGCACTGGTACCCAGGCTTAAATGATCCTCCTGCAAAGCGGAGGTAACAAAATTATCCAGCACCGCCGGCTGCGCCAGCTGCTTATTTTCCGCGCACAGCGACGCGGCGACGTACTGGGCAATCATCATGCCTGAATTCACCCCGGGTCGGGCGACCAGAAACGCTGGCAAGCCGCTCACCAGAGGATTCACCAGCCGGTCAAGACGTCGTTCGGCGATAGCGCCCAGCTCAGCCATGGCAATAGCCAGCAAATCGCAGGCCATTGCCACCGATTCACCATGGGGATGCGCCTGGGACACCACCCGCCACTGCTCAAGGGTGCCCAGGATTAGGGGATTATCGGTACAGGCGTTAAGTTCGATATTTATCTGCGTCTGCGCATGGCTAAACTGATCGCGGCAGGCGCCATGCACCTGAGGCATCGAGCGGAGACTCAGCGCATCCTGGGTGCGAAGACCTTCGCTTTCGGCCAGCAGACGGCTGCCCGCCAGCAGCTCACGCAGCCGCTGGCCGCTGGTCTGGATCCCGGGACTGGCTTTCAGCGCCAGGATCTCGGCATCAAACGCCACAAGCTGGCCGCGCAGCGCTTCAAAGCTCATCGCCCCGGTCACATCGGCCCAGTTCATTAAGCGCTCGGCGTCGTCTAAGGCCAGGCAAGCCAGGCCGGTCATGCACGGCGTACCGTTGACCAGACTGAGCCCCTCTTTCGCTCCCGGCGCGATGGGCTGCAGATTCAGCTGCGACAGGACCTCTGCCGCAGACCACGTTCGCCCTTGCCATAGCACATCGCCGACTCCCATCAGGGCCAGGCCAATGTGCGCCATATGCGTTAAATAGCCAACCGACCCCTGAGAGGGCACCTGGGGGGTGACGCCATGCTGCAAAAACATCAGCAGTTGCTGCACTATCCCGGCGGAAATACCGGATTTACCGTGGCTGAAATTGGCCACCGCGGCGCACATAATGGCCCGGGTTGGGGCGACCTCCAGCAGCGGCCCCACCCCGCAGGCATGACTGAGCAGCGTATTGCGCGACAGCTGGTGTAACTGCGCTTCCGGCAGCGTAATGTTGCACAGCGCCCCCAGCCCGGTGTTGATCCCATAGGCCACCTGACCGGCGCTAACGATATGCTGGACAATCGCCCGCCCCTGCTCGATACGCGCCCAGGCGCTTTCGCTGAGGCTCAAGATCGCCTCGCCCCGGGCGACACAAGCCACCTCCTGCCAGCGTATCGGTGCATCGCCCCACTGGATCATATTCATACGACCTGTCCTGGCTGTTGATGGCTGGAGATAAATTGCTTAAAGCGCGCGGAACCCTGAGTGCCAAATAGCGCCTCAGGCGCACCGTCGCAGTCAATCGTCCCCTGGTGCATAAATACCACCCGGTTGGAGACATGGCGGGCGAATCCCAGTTCGTGGGTGACCACCAGCATCGTCCGCCCCTCTTCCGCCAGGCTGCGCATGACCTTTAACACCTCGCCGACCAGTTCGGGATCCAGCGCTGAGGTGGGTTCATCAAAGAGCATGACGTCTGGCTCCATCGCCAGCGCGCGGGCTATTGCCACGCGCTGCTGTTGGCCGCCGGAGAGCTGTGCCGGATAGAAATCCTTTCGGTTCAACATCCCCACCCGCTCCAGCAGTTGCTCAGCCTGTTCAATGCAGGTCCGTTTATCCCGTTTGAGCACATAATGCGGCCCCTCAATGACATTCTGCAGGACCGTCATATGCGACCACAGGTTAAAACTTTGAAAGACCATCCCCAGCCGCGAACGCAGGCGCTCTATCTGCCGGGGATTCGCCGCCAGCCGATGCCCGCGGGCGTGGTGCTTCATTTCAATCGTCTCGCCACCGACGCTGACCACCCCGGCATCGGGCGTTTCCAGCAGATTAATGCAGCGCAGCAGCGTACTTTTACCGGAGCCGCTGGCGCCGAGGATCGAAATGACATCGCCCTGCCGGGCCTGGATGGTGATCCCCTTCAGGACATCCAGGGAGCCAAAGGACTTATGAATATCGCTGACCGATAAGGTCACCGGACGTGAATCGAGCATCTTACTCTCCTTTGGTTATCGGCTTGAGCGACACGGTCGCCGGGTTTTGCCGGGTATGCGGCGTTAATCGCCGTTCTAGCAGGGCGTACAGCTGCACAATGATGAAATTAAGCAGCAAATAGATGGCCGCCGCGCAGAGGAATACCTCCATCGTCCGGTAGGTACGCTGAATAATCTGTTGCGCCACCCCGGTGACGTCCCAGACGGTCACCAGGCTTGCCAGCGCCGTCGACTTGACCAGCAGAATGGCCTCCGTGGAGTAGGCTGGCAGTGCATAACGTAGCATCACCGGGGCAATGATCCGCCGCAACAACAGCCAGCGCGACATGCCGCAAGCCTGACCGGCTTCAATCTGACCCGGCGGTATCGCCAGCAACCCGCCGCGAAGAATTTCCGCGGTGTAGGCCGCTGTACAGAGCGCCAGCGCCAGAACGGCGCAGATAAAGGGTTCGCGCAGCAGCGGCCACAGGAAACTGTGACGGATCACCCCAAACTGACCCAGCCCGTAATAAATGAGAAACAGCTGGATCAGCAATGGCGAACCGCGAAAGATCAGGATATAGCCTTTGGCGAAACCGCTAGCCAGCGGCCAGTGGCTCATTCGCAGCGCTAAAACGCCGAGGGCCAGTACGCCGCCGAGGATAAAAGAGCAAATAAAGAGCCCCAGCGTCACCGGCAGCGCCGCGCCGAGCTTCAATAACGTCTCACCGAGGAAGGCAAAATCGATAAACATACGGGCTCCTTACGCCTGCGCGGCGCTGCGACGCAGCCAGGCGCGGTTGAGATGGCTCTCCGCCCGGGTAAACGCGCGGTTAGAGAGCAGCGTCAGGATCAGATAACAGCCGCCGCCGATCAGATAGAACAGGAAATAATCGCGGGTCGAGCCAGCGGCAATCTGGCTGGCGCGCATCAGCTCAACGATGCCGGTCACCGATACCAGCGCCGAATCTTTGAGGCTCATTTGCCACACGTTGGATAACCCAGGCAGCGAATAACGGATAATCTGCGGCAACAGAATGCGCTGCAGGATCCGCCAGCGCGGCATGCCGATAGCGGTAGCCGCCTCCACTTCACCGGGCATCAGCGCCAGGCGAGCAGCACGGTAGACTTCCGCCTGATACGAGGAGGAGATCAAACCAATCGCCAGGGCGCCAATCAGAAAGGGCGGAACCTCAATAAAACCGTCAGCGCCAAACAGTCGCCCCACCCATGAAATCATCCCTGAGCCGCCAAAATAGAACAGGTAGATCACCAGTAACTCAGGGATACCGCGGAATACTACCGACCAGGCGGCGCCAAACCAGCGCGCTGGCGCATGCCGGGACAGCTTTGCGGCGGCAATGACGCCGCCTACCCCGGCACCGACGGCCAGCGCGGCGAGCGACAGCAGCAACGTGGTCAGCGTGGCACTGAGGATCAGCGTCCCCCACCCGTTTTCACCAAAACTCAGAAGATTCAACATGAGAGCCTCACTCAGGGGGTAACGTCGCTTTTAAACCATTTCTCGCTCAGTTTTTTTACCGTCCCATCGGCCAGCGCCGCCTGAATGGCGCTATCCAGTTTCGCTTTGAGATCGGTATCGGTGAGGCGCACGCCCATCGCCTCACCGCCTCCCCAGATCGGCCCGCTCATCAGCGGACCGCTCAATGCCAGATTGTTATTCTCCGGTCGCGACAGGGTGGTGTTGGCAAAGGTAATATCATCAAACACCGCATCGATGCGCTCAGCCTGCAGGTCGAGGATCGCATCCGCTGAGTTGTTATATTCCCTGATGTCAGCGATATCCTTGAAATACTTATCAATAAACGGGGTGTACACGGTGCCGGAAGCGATGCCGATAGTTTTCCCTTTCAACGCCGCGCGCAGAGGCGCAATCGCCGCCTGAATCTCTTTCTCATCATCATGAAGCTTGACCGTCGGAGACGGAGGGAGCAGCGACCCTTTTACCGCAATGAAAGAGGCCGGCGTGGCAGCGTAGGCCTGGGTAAACGCCACGACCTTCGATCGCTCCGGGGTGACGACAATAGCGTCCATGATCACGTCATATTTTCCGGCGTTAAGTCCGGCAATCATGCCATCCCAGTTCTGTACCACCAGCTTGCATTCGATCTGCATCCGCTGGCATAAATTCGCCATGAGCTCAGGTTCGAAGCCGCTCAACTTCCCTCCGGGAAGCGTCAGGTTCCAGGGTTCATAGCCGCCTTCCGTAGCGATGGTGATTGATTTCCACTCTTTAGCGTATGTTGAGCCACCAGACAGCAGTAGCCCCGAAAACAGGGTGACCAGGCAGGCCTGGCGGAAAGTAATACGCTGTTGCATTTTCATTCTCCCGATCGCGTTTTGTCATGATGGCTCTGGTCACTGCGATAAGATAATTCGTAGATGACTGCTCATGTATATACAAGCATTGACAAACCCACACACGCGCTCGATGATGGATTTGTGAGCCCTGTTGTAAATAATTTGTAAGCATGTTGCGACACACTTGTAACAAAAACCATCCACCCTCTGAATTCCGCCGAGCAGACCATGATCTTTTTTTTTGATATCGCCACCTTACCCATCACGCCGTGGAAGAACGGTGCCGGTGCCACCCGGGAAATTATCGCCGTTCCTTCCACAGACGCCCCCTTTCTCTGGCGAGCCAGCATCGCCACTCTGCAGGCGGATGGTCCTTTTTCCCCCTTCCCCGGCGTCGATCGGGTGATCACCCTGCTGGCGGGACAACCGCTACGACTGTGCGGCGAGGACATCGACCATCCGCTGACGCTCTGGCAGCCGTGGGCGTTCCCCGGCGAATGGGCGCTGTCCAGCGTCGGGATCGTTGAGCCAGGGCTGGACTTCAATATCATGACCCAGCGCGGACGTGCCTCGGCGAGAGTAAAGGTGATAAACGACCAGCAACGCCCTGCTACTGAGGGAGTCGCTTATGTTCTTCAGGGCGAGTGGGATCTGGCCGGGCAGCGAAGCGCGGCCGGCAGCGGTCTCTGCTGGCGCGGTGAATCCCCTGGCGAGCTGCAGCCCCTCAGTGCCAACGGGTGTCTGCTGCTGGCGGAGATCGCGCTCAAATAATCATCAGAAGAGAGAGTATACTGGAGCTATCGCGATACGCTTTTGCTCCGCACGCCGCGGGCGCGGCTGAAAAATATCGTGACACAAGGGGTCGTCAGTGGGATATAATTCCCGGCTAAATTTGAGTTATTTTGAAATAACAATGTTAACGTTATGATTGTTAAAGTAAAAATAAGCAATAACGATAAGGATTAAAGCTATGGGTTTTCTTTCCGGTAAGCGCATTTTGATCACTGGCGTCGCCAGCAAACTGTCCATCGCCTACGGTATTGCGCAAGCAATGCACCGCGAAGGCGCGGAACTGGCATTCACCTATCAGAATGAAAAACTGAAAGGTCGCGTAGAAGAATTTGCTGCCGCGCTGGGTTCTGACATTGTGCTGCCGTGCGACGTTGCTGAAGATGAGAGCATCACCGCGCTGTTCACCGAGCTGGAAAAAGTCTGGCCGAAATTCGATGGTTTCGTCCACTCTATCGGTTTTGCCCCGGCTGACCAGTTAGACGGCGACTACGTTGACGTTGTCACCCGCGACGGCTTTAAAATCGCGCACGACATCAGCGCCTACAGCTTCGTGGCGATGGCCAAAGCCTGCCGCAGCATGCTGAACCCGGGCTCTGCTCTGCTGACGCTCTCCTACCTGGGCGCAGAGCGCGCGATCCCGAACTACAACGTAATGGGTCTGGCCAAAGCCTCTCTGGAAGCTAACGTCCGCTATATGGCTAACGCCATGGGTCCGGAAGGCGTTCGCGTCAACGCCATCTCTGCCGGTCCGATCCGTACGCTGGCTGCTTCTGGCATTAAAGATTTCCGTAAAATGCTGGCGCACTGCGAAGCGGTCACCCCGATCCGTCGCACCGTCACCATTGAAGATGTGGGCAACAGCGCAGCCTTCCTGTGCTCTAACCTGTCCGCGGGTATCTCCGGTGAAGTCGTTCACGTTGACGGCGGGTTCAATATCGCCGCCATGAACGAGCTGGAACTGAAGTAAGTTCTTTCCCTCCTCACCCCGGTGAGGAGGGTTCTTCCTTCCCCCCATCCCTTACGCTCCCCCTGTTATTCCAATCGGCTATTTGTTAGCACGTATCAATATTTTCTCCTGCTTCCGGGTTACGCCAGGATAGTTCTGCATAAACGATCCGCGGAACGGCGGTTCGCCACATACCGAACAAGGAAAGCCCATGGAGCCACGCCGCGTGAATGGCAAAAACCACTGGTATCACGAAACCCAGTCAACAATCTGCCCGGTGGATGTTCTACCGCTTGTCCCTGAAGCCGCCCATGTTGAAGACCGCTTTTTGCTGGACCTGACGCTGCCGGAAGCCTGGCTACACATCCACGCAGGCTGGCTGCACCCCGCTCGCCAGCTGGCAGAGCGGTTGTTTCCCGACCAGGTGGCGGTGAGTCGCCTGCAGACCTTTACCGCCTACGATCGCCTGAGCACCGCGCTGACTGTCGCCCAGGTTTATGGTGTCCAGCGGTTGTGTAACCACTATGCCGCCCGCCTGGCTCCCCTCCCTGGCCCTGACTCTTCGCGCGAGAGCAACCGTCGCCTGGCGCAGATCACTCAGTATGCTCGTCAGCTCGCCAGTTCGCCCTCCGTCATTAACGCCCTCTCGCGCAGCCAGCTGGACGAAGTGGGTTTAACCAGCCGGGATATTATCCTGATCAACCAGATTATCGGTTTCGTGGGCTTCCAGGCCCGGGCGATTGCCGTCCTGCAGGCGGCGCTGGGCTATCCGGTGCGCTGGATCCCCGGCATGCCTCAGCAAGAGGAGGCCCCTGCAGAACTGTTCACCGCGCCACCAGGAGAGTGGCAGAGCGACCTTGAGGACCCCGATCTGCAGTATGCCGATGATGAGCGCCAGCGGCGCATCGCCGGCTGGCAGTCGCTGCCCGGTCTGGGTGAGCTGGCCCCACTGCTGGCCTGCGACCCACCGTTGTTCACGCCTCTGGAGACCTTGATCCGCCAGCTCAGCACGGATGATACCTTTGGCCCGCAGGTCGCCTTACTCGCAGCGCGCACCAACGGCAGCCCCACCTGTTTTGACGCCTGGATCCCCCACTGGCAGGGTGAAGAGGAGTTCGCCAGCCATCTGCGGGAGGGCGACCAGGCCCTCCATCACTGGCTCCAGCAGCATCCTCAGTCCCGGTCTCTCGTGACCGCGGTGCAGCTGTTAACCCGCTCGCCGGACCGGTTTAGCGCCGCCCAGTTAACGCCCCTCGCGGAATATGGACTCTCTGCGGAACAAGCGATCGATCTGTTGACCTGGAGCGGGCTGTGCGGATGGATGAATCGTCTGAAAATCGCCCTCGGCAATGTGCGTCAGCAGACGTAAATTGCTGAAACAGCGCTTGCTGCGGCAGGCATATTCGCGTAAAAATGTCAGCCGCTCTTTTAGCCACGAAAATACCTAATTATGTTTCAGGATAACCCGCTGCTAGCGCAGCTTAAACAGCAACTGCATTCCCAGACGCCGCGCGCGGAAGGGGTCGTTAAGGGCACGGAAAAGGGCTTTGGCTTCCTCGAAGTGGACGCTCAGAAGAGCTACTTCATTCCGCCGCCGCAGATGAAAAAAGTGATGCATGGCGACCGTATCGTCGCGGTGATCCATTCTGAAAAAGATCGCGAAAGCGCCGAACCAGAAACCCTGGTTGAGCCGTTCCTGACCCGTTTCGTCGGTAAAGTCCAGAAGAAAGACGATCGCCTCGCTATCGTTCCTGACCATCCGCTGCTGAAAGATGCCATTCCCTGCCGCGCCGCCCGTGGCGTTGAGCATGATTTCAAACAGGGTGACTGGGCCGTCGCCGAGATGCGCCGTCATCCGTTAAAAGGCGACCGCGGGTTTTACGCGGAGCTGACCCAGTTCATCACCTTCAGCGACGATCACTTCGTCCCCTGGTGGGTAACCCTGGCGCGCCATAACCTTGAAAAAGAAGCGCCGGACGGCGTGGCCGCGGAAATGCTCGATGAAGGGCTGACGCGCCGCGATTTAACCGCTCTCGACTTCGTCACTATCGACAGCGCCAGCACCGAAGATATGGACGATGCGCTGTATGCCGAATCCACTGCTGATGGCAAACTGCTGCTGACGGTCGCCATTGCTGACCCGACCGCCTGGATTGCCGAAGGTAGCAAGCTGGATAAGGCCGCAAAAGTGCGCGCCTTTACCAACTATCTGCCGGGCTTCAATATTCCGATGCTGCCCCGCGAGCTGTCAGACGACCTGTGCTCCCTGCGCGCTAACGAAGTGCGCCCGGTGCTGGCCTGCCAGATGACTCTGGCGGCCGATGGCACCATCGAAGACAACATCGAGTTCTTTGCCGCCACCATCGAGTCGAAAGCCAAGCTGGCCTATGACGATGTCTCTGACTGGCTGGAAGGCCGCGGCAGCTGGCAGCCGGGCAGCGACGCGATCGCGCAGCAAATTACACTGTTGAAGGACGTGTGCCAGCGTCGTAGCGAATGGCGTCAAACCCATGCGCTGGTGTTCAAAGACCGTCCGGACTACCGTTTCGTTCTTGGCGAAAAAGGCGAAGTGCTGGATATCGTCGCGGAACCACGTCGCATTGCCAACCGTATTGTCGAAGAGTCGATGATCGCCGCCAACATCTGTGCCGCCCGCGTTCTGCGCGACAAGCTCGGCTTCGGCGTTTATAACGTCCATACCGGCTTCGACCCGGCGAATACCGAACAGCTGGCGGCGCTGCTGAAAACCCACGACGTGCACGTCGACCCGACGGAGGTGCTGACGCTGGAAGGGTTCTGCAAGCTGCGCCGGGAACTGGACGCCCAGCCGACCGGATTCCTCGACAGCCGCATCCGCCGCTTCCAGTCGTTTGCGGAAATCAGCACCGAGCCAGGCCCGCACTTTGGCCTCGGCCTTGAGGCCTATGCCACCTGGACCTCGCCGATCCGTAAATATGGCGACATGATCAACCACCGTCTGCTGAAGGCCATCATCAAAGGCGAGACCATTGCGCGCCCGCAGGATGATGCCACCGTACAGATGGCGGAGCGCCGTCGTCTTAACCGGATGGCAGAGCGCGACGTCGCCGACTGGCTGTATGCCCGTTTCCTCAACGATAAAGCCGGGACCGATACCCGTTTTGCGGCGGAGATCATCGACATCAGCCGCGGCGGGATGCGCGTGCGCCTGGTGGACAATGGCGCGGTCGCCTTTATTCCGGCCCCCTTCCTCCACGCCGTTCGCGACGAACTGGTGTGCAGCCAGGAGAACGGCACCGTGCAGATCAAGGGCGACGTGGTCTACAAAGTGACTGACGTTATCGATGTCACCATCGCCGAAGTCCGCATGGAAACCCGCAGCATTATTGCGCGTCCGGCAGTCTGACGCCTCTTCACAGCGGTTCCTCCGGGAACCGCTGCTTCTTTCCTCTCCATCCTGCTATTTCCGTCGCACCGATTAAGGTTGTGCGTTTTTTTCGCTTCTCTTTTTCATCCATTTTTAGCATCATTGATTTCATTCGTTTTTGTTACCAGGATAATGCCATGTCAGATGTGAATGCCCACCTGCTCGCCCAACGTATCGATACCGTGCTGGATATTCTGGTTGCCGGTGATTACCACTCTGCGATCCATAATCTGGAAATCCTCAAAGCGGAGCTGCTGGCACTGGCGGCGGACGACGCTGAGCAAAAAAACCAGCCCAAGGCTCCCTGGGAAATCTGATTATCGCCCATGCCGCAACCGGTGACTCATACCGGTTGCTCGCCATATAGCCCCCTAACAGTGATGTTGCTATGAACGCCCGACAACAAAGTATTTTGCAAGTGGTCATTGATAAAGGCCGGATGAGCGTCGCCGATCTGGCGAAGATGACCGGTGTCTCAGAGGTCACCATTCGCCAGGATCTGAATCTGCTGGAAAAGCAGAGCTATTTGCGCCGCACCCATGGCTATGCAGTCCCACTGGACAGTGAAGATGTTGAAACCCGCATGATGACCCATTTCGCCATTAAACGTGAACTGGCCAGCCGGGCGGCGGCGCTGGTAAGCGCCGGCGAAACGGTATTCATCGAAAACGGCAGCAGCAACGCCCTGCTGGCGCGCACCCTCGCCGAACGCGGCGATATCACCATCATAACCGTCAGCAGCTATATCGCCCATCTGCTGAAAGAGACGCCGGGAGAGGTGATCCTGCTGGGCGGGATTTACCAGAAACGCAGTGAAAGCATGGTGGGCCCGCTGACCCGCCAGTTCATCCAGCAGGTGCATTTCAGCAAAGCCTTCATCGGGATCGATGGCTGGCAGGCAGAAACCGGCTTTACCGGTCGCGATATGATGCGTGCGGATGTGGTTAACGCCGTGCTGGAAAAGCACTGTGAAGCGATTATTCTCAGCGACAGCTCGAAATTCAGCGCGGTTCATCCCTATCCCCTCGGTCCCGCCGGGCGCTTTAACCGCGTTATTACCGACGATCGCCTGCCGGCCGCCTGCCGCGACCAGTTACTGCACAGCGGCCTGACCGTCGATATCGTGCCATACGTCTGATCTTTACCCGCCCCGAGCCATGCCAATGCGCCATTCGGGGCGATATTACGCTCTGAGAGTATTCCGAGCCGCTAATTAAGATTTTTTACCTGACGATACATTTAAAAAAAAGTAAAATTATTATTAGCGATATAACAGGAAGTGACTATCACCTGCGTGATTTTCGTGACACCTGCGCACCCTAACTTCATGGAATTGCCCTAAAGCTGCTATTTCAGGCTATGCTTAAAGGAGCGTAGTATCCATGAATAGATTATTCAGGAGAAAAAAATGATGACTTCAACGAGCAAAAAAATGGCTGCCGTCGTTCTGGCTGTCACTGTAGCAATGTCTCTGAGCGCTTGTTCTAACATGTCTAAACGCGACCGTAACACCGCTATCGGTGCTGGCGCCGGCGCCATCGGTGGTGCGGTGTTAACTGACGGTAGCGCACTCGGAACCCTGGGTGGCGCGGCGGTCGGTGGTATTATTGGTCACCAGGTTGGCAAATAATATAATTACCTGACGAAATAAAAGAATAATTCACACGAATTGACTTACGCACGTTAAATCATTCAAGGCCGCGGCATTCACCGCGGCCTTGTTATTTCAGAATTACTTTAATTATTGCCGAAATAGCACTCAGCCACCGGCTAACTTAACCTTCATTCCTTTCGCCTCGAGCAGCGATTTGAGCAAATCCCGTTTGTCACCCTGGATCTCGATCACGCCATCTTTCACCGCACCGCCGCAGCCACATTTCTTTTTCAGCTCTGCAGCCAGGGCGTTCAGCGCGGCATCGTCAGCATCGATGCCGCTAATCAGGCACACGCCTTTGCCCTTGCGACCGCTGGTCTGGCGCTGAATACGAACAATACCATCGCCTTTAGGCCGCACCGGCGCCGGTTTCGCTTCGTCGATACGCCCGGTTTCCGTGGAGTAGACCAGGCGGCTATTGGAATCGCTCATTATGCCTCCTTTGACAACGAGACGTTGATTGCCCGCAGCGTTGCGGCAGGATCGGCCGACTGAGTGACCGGGCGACCAATAACCATATAATCCACCCCCGCCGCCTGGGCCTGCTCGGGGGGCATAATCCGCCGCTGATCCCCGGCCTCGCTCCCCTGCGGACGGATCCCCGGGGTCACCAGCTTAAACGCCTGCCCCAGCTCCTGTTTGAAGCGCACCGCCTCCTGAGCTGAGCACACGACCCCGTCAAGACCACAGCGTTGGGTCAGCGCTGCCAGCTTCGCCGCGTAATCAGCCGGGGATAAGGTAATGCCCAGATCCTGCAGGTCGCTGGCCTCCATGCTGGTGAGTACGGTGACAGCGATCAGCAGCGGAGCCTCTTTACCAAACGGCAGCAGCGCTTCACGCGCGGCGGTCATCATCCGCGCGCCGCCGGAGGCATGGACATTCACCATCCATACGCCGAGTTCGGCCGCCGCCGCCACCGCGCGGGCCGTGGTATTGGGGATATCGTGAAACTTAAGGTCAAGGAACACCTCAAACCCGCGCTGGTGCAGATCGCGAACAAACTGCGGGCCCAACAGGGTGAACATCTCTTTACCCACCTTCAGGCGGCAGTCTCGCGGGTCGATGCGGTCGACAAATGCCAGCGCTTTATCGCGATTATCATAGTCGAGCGCAACCACAACGGGAGAGGATGTGACAGCGCGGGAAGATGTGATAGCTGTAGACGTCATGACCAGACCTTAGTGTTGATGGGCGCCAGGGCGGCGCAAAAAAGGTAAACGGGCAGCATTCTACCTGTGATGCTAACAAAATAACAGACTGCTGTAGTAGCGCTGGCCGGACGATGGCGCTGCCGGGGCCGCGTCTGGAGAGGAGAAAAACGATGAGTATGTTGTAACTAATGGAGGGATTTTTTTTGACTTTATTGGCCGTCGAGACCGCGAATGGGTTTGATGGTGGCCCACGAGCGGCAGGATGGGCAGTGCCAGTAGAGCGTATGAGCAGTAAAGCCGCATTTCTGGCAGCGATAGCGCGGTTTGCTGCGCACCTGCTCGCCGACCATGTTTCTTAGCACCCCGAGGCTTTCTTTAGCGCGCCCTTCTTCCGCTTCGTTGAGATGGTAGTCCATCAGCTTATGGAAGACGCGCATGGTCGGGTGACGTTCCAGCTGCCGGGTAACGTAGTTTTGCGCGGCTTCGACCCCTTCCCGTTGCTCGAGGATCTGCGCCAGCATCAGTTCAGCGGTGGCCCCGGTGTTCTCATCCACACAACGGCGCAGGAAAACCTCCCACTCTTCGGCTTTATCCAGTTGCTGGTAGCAGGTCTGCAGCATCTCCAGCGTCTCACCGACCAGCTCTTTATCCTGATCGATAACCCGCTCAAGGCTCTCTACCGCTTTGGCGTAATCACCCTTTTCCATCCACACCCGGCCCATCATTATTGAGACCCGGGCGCTGTTGCGGTCTGCTGCGGCGCCTTTCTTCAGCAGCGCCATCGCTTTATCCAGATCGTTGGCCGCCATCTGCTGCAGGGCCAGCTCACACCAGAAATTGGCGATTTCGCCACGATGTTTCTCTTTACCCAGCTTCACCAGCCGTTCAGCGACTTCGATCGCTGACTGCCAGTCGCTGGTCGCCTGGTAGATCTGCAGCAGCTGCTGCAGAGCGCTCAGGCGGAAATCGGTCTCATCCACCAGCTGTTTGAACATATCTTCCGCACGATCGTACAACCCGGCGGCCATATAGTCGCGCCCCAGCTGCTGGACGGCCAGCAGGCGCTGATCGTAGGTTAACGATGCGCTTTCCATCAGGCTCTGATGGATACGGATCGCGCGGTCAACCTCGCCGCGCGAGCGGAACAGGTTACCGAGCGTCAGGTGGGCCTCAACGGTGCCGGTATCCTCTTTCAACATATCAAGGAACAGATCGACGGCTTTATCCTGCTGGTTGCTGAGCAGGAAGTTAACCCCCGCCACGTAATCCCGTGACAGGCGGTTGGCATCGTCCTGTTTGGACTGTTGTGCACTTCTGCGCCCCATGTACCAGCCGTAGGCGGCGGCAACGGGTAAAAGCAGAAACAACAACTCCAGCATAAGAGGTTATTCCTTCACGGCAGGCACGCCTGCGTCGACAGCGACCGGGCTGACGGGGGCAATCTGGTGCTCAAGGCGCTTAATTTTCCGCTCCGCGCGCGCCAGCGAGACACGCACCCGCAGCCAGAACAAGCCGCAGATCAGCCAGCCAATGGCAAAGCCTGCGGCGAACAGCACCGCCAGCAGCGTCGAAATGCGGAATTCACCCTGCGCGAGTAAATAGTTGAACGTGACCTGTTGGTCATTCTGCGCCCCCAGCGTCACTGAAATGACGAAGATTGCTAGCACCAGTAAGAAAATGAGTAAATATTTCACATGACTTCCCGTTATGTGGGTTGCGCGAAAAAAAGCCCGCTTTCAGCCCTATAAAGTATCATTTTCGCCGCAGCGGTGGAATGAAAAAGCATGGCAACTGTACAGGATATGCGGTCGGATGCCGCTAAAATCAACATTATTCCGCTTCTGGCATCCGTTTTTTAATATCCTGCGCCTCTTCTCCCGGCGGCGAGAGCGGCCCGCACAGGCGCTGCGTCAACCAGCAGGCCACCGTGACCAACAGCCAGGAGATCAGCGTGGCGACAATGAGATCCAGCGGCCAGTGCATGCCCAGCGCCAGGCGACTGCCCATCACCGCCGTCGCCCATACCAGCAGCACGGCGACCGTGCCCCAACGCCGACGCGGCCACAGCAGCCCGGCGGCCAGCAGCGCCCAGCTGGCGGCGAACATCGTGTGACCCGACGGGAAAGCAAAGCCTGTCTCTTTCTGCCAGTGCTTGCGTAAAAACGGCGGAATGTCCTGCGCCTGCGCCAGCTGGGCATGCACCAGTTTAGCGCGTTCTTTACGCTTCAACGCATAGAATTGCGTCACCGGCACCTGTCTTGAGTTTTCCAGCCAGATGACAAAGGGTCTCGGCTCCTGAACCCGCGCTTTGACCCAGGATTTAACCCCCTGTCCCACCAGGATGGCGGCGGCAAGAATCAGGAACAGGATCAGTGCCGCGCGCAGCCGGTAGCGAAGACACCAGAGAAACCAGCCGCACAGTGCAACATGCGTGATAATTCCCCACGGCTGCGTCACCGTTTCCGTCACCCACCAGAGGGTTTTCAACATAGCAACCGGCAGTCCTGGCTGCCACAGCCAACCAGACAGCCAGACCGTAACAGGCATAACAAGCAGCAGCGCCGCCGCGAGAGCGGTTCGTCGGGCAATCAACAGCATTTTCTCTCCTTCTCCTTGTAGATGAACATCATAGCGGAAAGTAGTTCGTTTGTGCGCTTTCCACGCGGCTAACCGTTCGCGATTAGGAGAACGTCCCGGCCTTGTGGCAAAATAGCGGCAAACAGAAAGCACATTCAGGTGCTGACAGAATCTGGAGAATCACATGCAGCTTAAACGTGTGGCAGAAGCCAAACTGCCAACCCCATGGGGCGATTTCCTGATGGTGGGTTTTGAAGAACTGGCAACCGGACAAGATCATGTCGCGCTGGTGTATGGCGATATCTCGGGGCAGTCGCCGGTCCTGGCCCGCGTCCATTCAGAGTGTTTGACGGGCGATGCCCTGTTTAGCCTGCGCTGTGATTGCGGCTTTCAGCTGGAAGCGGCCCTGTCGCATATCGCCGAAGAAGGTCGGGGGATCCTGCTCTATCACCGCCAGGAAGGACGCAACATTGGTTTATTGAATAAAATCCGCGCCTACGCGCTGCAGGATCAGGGCTACGACACCGTTGAGGCGAACCATCAGCTGGGCTTCGCCGCCGATGAGCGCGACTTCACCCTGTGCGCCGATATGTTCAAACTGCTCAACGTTGAGCAGGTTCGGTTATTAACCAATAACCCGAAAAAAGTGGAAATTCTTACCGAAGCCGGGATCAACATTGTGGAGCGGGTACCGTTGATCGTCGGGCGTAACCCGAAAAATGCTCACTACCTGGATACTAAAGCCGCCAAAATGGGCCATTTGCTGAACAGCAAGCCGGCGGAATAAACCGATTGAATAAAAGAGAAAGGGCCAGCGATGCTGGCCCTTTGTTTTACAGCATATTGCGGATAACGTAGTGCAGGATGCCGTCGTTGCGGTAGTAGGTGAGCTCGGTCGCGGTGTCGATACGGCACCGACAAGGGATCACTTCCTGCGAGCCGTCAGGGCGAGTCAGGGTCACCGGCACCGTAGCGCCAGGCTGAAGCGACTGCAGATTGCTGATATCAATCCGCTCTTCCCCGGTCAACTGCAGCGTTTTACGGGTGACGCCCTGCGGGAACTCCAGCGGCAAAATCCCCATCCCGATCAGGTTGGAGCGGTGGATACGTTCGAAGGACTCGGCGATCACCACCCGAATGCCCAGCAGGCGCGGCCCCTTCGCCGCCCAGTCGCGGCTGGAACCTGAGCCATACTCCTTACCGGCAATCACCGCCAGCGGTATGCCTTCCGCTTTATACTGCATCGCCGCATCGTAGATCGCCACCGGCTCGCGGTCCGGCAGATGTCGGGTCATACCGCCTTCCACTCCCGGTACCATTTCGTTACGAATACGGATATTGGCGAAGGTGCCGCGCATCATCACCTCATGGTTACCGCGACGGGAACCATAGGAGTTAAAGTCGCGCCGGGCAACCCCATGCTCCTGAAGATAGCGGCCTGCCGGGCTATCGGCTTTGATGCTCCCCGCCGGCGAAATGTGGTCAGTGGTCACTGAATCGCCCAGCATGGCGAGGATCCGCGCGCCAAGAATATCCTCTACCGGCAGCGGTTCGACGCCCATCTCGTCAAAGAACGGCGACAGGCGAATATAAGTCGAGTCCTCCTGCCAGTCATAGGTATCTGACGCCTCCACCTTGATTGCTTTCCACTCCTCGGTACCGGAAAACACTTCCGCGTACTCTTTGCGGAACATCTCAGTGGAGACCTGTTCCACCGCACGGGCAATCTCCTCCCCACTCGGCCAGATATCTTTCAGATAAACCGGTTCGCCATCGCTGCCCTGCCCCAACGGCTCGCGGGTGAGATCGATATTCATGTTCCCCGCCAGGGCGTAAGCGACGACCAGCGGCGGCGAGGCCAGCCAGTTGGTTTTCACCAGCGGATGGATACGCCCTTCGAAGTTACGGTTACCGGAAAGCACCGCCCCGACGGTCAGATCGCCCTTTTTGATCGCCTCTTCAATAGGTTCCGGCAACGGACCGGAGTTACCGATACAGGTGGTACAGCCATATCCCACCAGATTGAAGCCGAGCTGGTCGAGGTAAGGCGTCAGGCCGGCATGAGCCAGATAATCCGACACCACTTTCGAGCCTGGCGCCAGGGAAGCTTTTACCCACGGCTGCGGCTGCAGGCCACGCTCGACGGCTTTTTTCGCCAGCAGACCGGCGGCCATCAGCACGCTGGGGTTGGAGGTATTGGTACAGGAAGTAATGGCCGCAATGGCCACGGCGCCGTCCGGTAGCGAATAGTGATGCCCGTTCAGCGTATAATCCACCGGCTGGCGCTGACGCTGAGGATGGTTAACTTCCAGCTCGCCGCTGGCAGCAAAGGCTTTCGGCACATCGCCGAGCGCCACGCGATCCTGCGGCCGTTTCGGCCCGGCAAGGCTTGCCTCAACGCTGCCCATGTCCAGCGCCAGGGTGCTGGTAAAGACCGGCTCATCGCCCGGCTGGCGCCACATGCCCTGCGCTTTGGCATAGGCTTCCACCAGGGCGACCTGTTCTTCGCTACGGCCGCTCAGACGCATATAGCTAAGCGTCACATCATCGATCGGGAAGAAACCACAGGTGGCGCCATATTCCGGGGCCATATTGGCGATAGTGGCGCGATCGGCCAGGGGTAAGGTATCCAGGCCATCGCCGTAGAATTCAACAAACTTGCCGACGACACCGTGCTGGCGCAGCATCTGGGTGACCGTCAGCACCAGATCGGTGGCGGTGATGCCTTCGCGCAGTTTGCCGCTGAGCTTAAAGCCCACGACATCCGGGATCAGCATCGACACCGGCTGACCCAACATGGCGGCTTCCGCTTCAATCCCGCCCACGCCCCAGCCCAGTACGCCGAGACCGTTAATCATGGTGGTATGAGAGTCGGTGCCCACCAGGGTATCCGGCCACGCCATCCACTTCCCATTCACCTCTTCGCTCCAGACGGCCCGACCGAGGTATTCCAGGTTGACCTGGTGACAAATACCGGTGCCCGGCGGCACTACGCTGAAGCGGCTGAAGGCCTGTTGTCCCCAGCGCAGAAAAGCGTAACGTTCGTGGTTACGCTCCATTTCCAGACGGACGTTATCTTCGAAGGCCTCGTCATCGCCGAAACGGTCGACGGTGACCGAGTGGTCGATCACCAGGTCGACGGGCGACAGCGGATTCACTTTCGCGGTGTCGCCGCCCAGGCGCTTCACCGCCTCGCGCATGGCGGCCAGATCCACGACTGCCGGCACGCCGGTAAAGTCCTGCATCAGGACGCGCGCGGGACGGTAAGCTATCTCCCGGTCGGCATGGGCCTGTTGCAGCCAGCCGGCCAGGGCACGAATATCTTCTTCTGTCACCGAGTCACCGTCCTGCCAGCGCAGCAGGTTCTCCATCAGCACCTTCAGCGACTTAGGCAGTCGACTGAGATCGCCCAGCTGTTTCTCTGCCAGCGGCAGACTATAGTAATGCCAGGTTTTCTCGTTGACCAGCAGCGTGTC
Source organism: Klebsiella sp. D5A (assembly GCF_001620885.1). NCBI lineage: Bacteria > Pseudomonadati > Pseudomonadota > Gammaproteobacteria > Enterobacterales > Enterobacteriaceae > Klebsiella > Klebsiella sp. D5A. Next base: position 66,306 of record NZ_LOAR01000015.1, read on the forward strand.
CTTACTGGCTTCTCGTAGGGTTGACGACATAGCTCCTCCTTTATCTCAGGGATGGCATACCCTGATTCTCCTCAGGGTATCCATTAAAGATAACACATACCGAGCATAACACTTTGATAACAACCCAAATTGCTAAATGCGCCGAGGTCGACAGTGATTAATAGGGAATTATCCTGGAATCGGAGAAATAGCACCAAAATAGTGCAGAAGCGATGATAAAGACGATATTGTATTAGTACACGAGGACAAAAAAAGAGCTAATCGGCCAGCTGGCTATGATTAGCTCTTGTGAGTGATTTCAGATTGGATGAATCCAGCGGCAAAATATATTCTCCCTGTATTGCCGGTCACTGATTTTATATTACAGTTTCCTTTCACTGTCATAAAAATGACATGTATCTACAACGATGACCTACAGCTTTAGCTGACAATCCAGATGTTGCAGATGGTAAGCGCGATGATGCTCCAGAACATCGCCAGCCCTACCAACACTACGCCCCATACGCGACTACGCAGAACGGGATCGATTTCGGTTTTGTCATTCTCGTATGACATCGCCAGTTTCATGTAATCGATATTACTTATCATATTGTCACCACCAATTGCTCAAATCATCAGGTACAGATAAATCTTAATTATGGATAAAAGATTAATCCAGTGAATTTAGGCCTGATGGAATATATTTAACCGGTTATTTGATCGCGGCGGGCATAATGACAAACGTGTTGCCAGAAATTATTAATTTTGTGATTGGTTCGAGGTTTAAGATGTTAAATTAGGACCATGATAGTCAATGGCACTCCCCACAGGGAATGCCATTATTTTTTTAAGGGTTATTTTTCCGGAAGTTTTATATCTTTAAACATCGCTTCAATATCTTCATTTGACCGCAAAGCCACCGCGGTATCCACGACATCCCGGGTCAGATGGGGTGCAAAACGTTGAATAAAATCATACATGTAGCTTCGTAAGAAGGTGCTACGGCGGAAACCAATTTTGGTGGTGCTGTGGCTGAATATGCCGTTCGCATCCAGCTTCACCAGGTCCGGGTCAGAGACCGGATCGACTGCCATGCTGGCTATCACCCCGACCCCAAGCCCCAGGCGAACATAGGTTTTGATCACGTCGGCGTCAGTGGCGGTGAAGACAATGCGCGGCGTCAGACCCGCACGGTTAAACGCGGTATCCAGTTCCGAACGGCCGGTAAAGCCAAAGGTATAGGTCACCAGCGGGTACTGCGCCAGCTCTTCAATGGAAACCGAGCCCTTCGCGGCCAGAGGATGCTCAGGCGTCACCACAATCGACCGGTTCCAGTGATAGCATGGCAACATCACCAGATCGTCATACAGATGCAGCGCCTCGGTGGCAATGGCGAAGTCGGCGTTGCCTTTCGATACGGCTTCTGCAATCTGGGTTGGCGAGCCCTGATGCATATGCAGCGACACGCGCGGGTAGCGTTCAATAAAGCCCTTGATCACCCCCGGTAACGCATAGCGCGCCTGAGTATGGGTCGTCGCCACATATAACGACCCTTTATCAGGCCAGGTATGCTCCCCGGCGACAGATTTAATCGCATCGACTTTCGATAATACCTCGCGGGCGATACGGATGATCTCCTGCCCGGCAGGTGTCACCTGAGTTAAATGTTTGCCGCTGCGGGCGAAAATCTGGATGCCCAGCTCATCTTCCAGCATGCGGACCTGCTTACTGATGCCCGGCTGGGAGGTATAAAGCCCTTCGGCGGTGGATGAAACATTCAGGTTATGGTTCACCACCTCTACGATGTAGCGAAGCTGTTGTAGTTTCATGCTGATATCCGTTTGCGCGTAAAATGAAGCCGCTTAATACACTTTACGTTCAGGCAACTTGTCGACCGTGAGGCCAGCCTCCCGGCAGTTGGCCGTAGTGGCGCCGCAACGCATCCTGAAAGCGATGATGTATAAGACGTTTTAATAATAAAAAAGGGATTAGCTATAACCACTATATCATTTATATCAACAGTGTATAGATACTAACGAAAAATAATATAGGTGGTTATAAGGGGAAGAAAAGATCATCCAGAAGGGGAAACGACGCGGCAGAGGCATCCACTGCCTCTGCCGGCCGTTAGTGCAGGAAAAGCGCGCTTTTCCTGCCTGATACTGCACGATTACTTTTTGGCTTCAGTCCATTTACCGTCAATAAAGAAGGCTGACCAGCCGGTCGCTTTACCCTCTTTTTCTGAAGCCACATACTGCTGTTTCGTTTTACGGCTAAAGCGCACCAGCGTTTTATTACCTTCCGGATCCTGCTGCGGCGCATCGGCGAGATAGCGCAGTTTTTCCGGCAGACGATCGCGGAAGCGGTACAGCTCTTCCACCAGCGGCGCACGCGTTTCCCGTGATTTCGGGAAGGTGTTGGCCGCCAGGAAGACACCCGCCGCCCCGTCGCGCAACACAAAGTACGCGTCAGACTTCTCGCACGGCAGCTCCGGCAGCGGCACCGGATCTTCCTTCGGCGGAGCCACTTCGCCGTTGCGCAGGATCTTACGCGTGTTCTTACACTCGTCGTTGGTACAGGCCATGTACTTGCCGAAACGCCCCATTTTCAAGTGCATTTCAGAACCGCACTTCTCGCACTCCACTACCGGACCGTCATAGCCCTTGATGCGGAACTCGCCCTCTTCAATCTCATAGCCGTCACAGGTCGGGTTATTACCACAGACGTGCAGTTTACGCTTAGGATCGATAAGGTAGCTGTCCATTGCGGTCCCGCACTTCTGACAGCGACGTTTGGCACGCAGCGCGTTGGTTTCCGCGTCATCGCCTTCCAGCACGTTGAGGACTTCGTTTTCCGGCACCAGGTTGATGGTGGTTTTGCAACGCTCTTTCGGCGGCAGAGCATAGCCCGAACAGCCGAGGAAAACACCGGTGCTGGCGGTACGGATGCCCATTTTACGTCCACAGGTCGGGCAGTCGATGCTGGTAAGCACCATCGGGTTCGGCTGCATGCCGCCCTCTTCCGGATCTTTCTCTGCGGTCTCCAGCTGAGTGGTAAAATCGCCGAAGAAGTGGTTCAGCACCTCTTTCCATTCGGCCTGGTGGTTGGCTACCTGGTCGAGACGATCTTCCATCTGCGCGGTGAAGTCGTAGTTCATCAGATCGCGGAAGTTTTCTTCCAGCCGATCGGTGACGATTTCGCCCATTTTCTCCGCATAGAAACGACGGTTTTCCACCCGCACGTAGCCGCGATCCTGAATGGTCGAGATGATCGAAGCGTAGGTGGAAGGACGGCCGATGCCGCGTTTTTCCAGCTCTTTGACCAGCGAAGCTTCGCTGAAGCGCGCCGGCGGCTTGGTAAAGTGCTGCGCAGGCGTCAGCTCCACCAGGCTCAGGCGGTCGCCCTGTTTAACCACCGGCAACGTCCGGTCTTCATCGCCCTTGCGCAGCGCCGGCATCACTTTGGTCCAGCCGTCGAAACGTAAGGTACGACCGCGCGCTTTCAGTTTGAAATCGCCCGCCGCCACGGTCAACGTGGTGGAATCGTATTGCGCCGGCGTCATCTGACAGGCGACAAACTGGCGCCAGATCAGCTGATAGAGCTTCTGCGCATCGGCTTCCATATCTTTCAGCGTTTCCGCCAGCACGCTCACATCAGAAGGACGAATCGCTTCGTGCGCTTCCTGCGAGTTTTCTTTGCTGGCGTACTGGTTAGCGCTCTCCGGCAGATATTTTTTGCCAAAGTTGTCGCTGATATAACCGCGAACCATGTTCAGCGCGTCCTGACTCAGGTTGGTGGAGTCGGTACGCATATAGGTGATGTGCCCCGCCTCATAGAGACGTTGAGCCATCATCATGGTCTTTTTCACGCCGAAGCCGAGACGGGTGCTGGCCGCCTGCTGCAGCGTGGAGGTGATGAACGGCGCGCCCGGCTTGCTGCTGGTCGGCTTGTCTTCTCGCTCCAGCACGCTGTAGCTGGCTTTTTCCAGCAGCGATACCGCCGCCATGGTCTCATCACGGCTGACTGGACGGAACGGCTTATCGTCTTTGTGAGTCACCTGCAGAGGCAGCGCGTCGCCGCCCGGCGTGGTGGTGCTGGCATCAACTTCCCAGTACTCTTCCGGGACGAAGGCTTTGATTTCACGCTCACGTTCCACCACCAGGCGGACCGCAACGGACTGCACGCGCCCGGCAGAAAGACCACGGGCAATTTTCTTCCACAGCAGCGGCGAGACCATATAGCCCACCACGCGGTCCATAAAGCGGCGCGCCTGCTGGGCGTTAACCCGATCGATATTCAGTTCGCCCGGCTTTTCGAAGGCCTGACGAATAGCGTTTTTGGTGATCTCATTGAACACCACGCGGCTGTAACGCTGTTCATCGCCGCCGATCACTTCCCGCAGGTGCCAGGCAATGGCTTCCCCTTCGCGGTCAAGGTCGGTTGCGAGATAGATGTGGTCAGCTTTTTCCGCCAACTGTTTGAGTTCTGAAACTACCTTTTCTTTACCCGGAAGTACTTCATAGTGCGCATTCCAGTCATGCCATGGGTCCACGCCCATGCGGTTAACCAGAGCACCACGTTCGTCCTTTTTAGGCTTTTTAGCCCCTTTGGTGGCGGTAGAGTCGGTGCTCTTTTTGGAAGCTGATCCACTGGTCGGCAAATCGCGGATATGACCGACGCTGGATTTCACCACGTAGTCATTACCCAGATACTTATTGATCGTTTTGGCTTTTGCCGGGGACTCAACGATAACGAGAGCTTTACCCATATTCACCTTTACCTAATTTGATTCATCCAGGAATACATCGCACATTCATACACCCTCCACTGGCGACTGCCTCATATGTTGCGGCACCGTCGGTGAATATCAACCCTGAACACCCGCTTCATCTCCGTAAAACCAGGCGTTTGAGTTTGCTGACTTTTTTTCGTCAGGTGACATAGCACGAAGAATTTTTGGCCGAATGTCAAGCAAATCTGTTGCCAGATCGCCGAAAGCGTCACACTGTACCTGATAAAATTCGTTACGCAACTTTATTAGCATGCAAAAGCGAAACCCGCCAGTAAACGGCTGTTTCTCCACTGGTTACGATTACCCCTGTTTTGTCCATGGAAAATTTGCCCCACGCCGCCGCGCGGCGTAAACTACGCGCGGAGAAAAAGAGGAGTCCGTTATGCAAGGTACAACCCAACCTATCGATCGCCAGACGCTGCTCGAAAAAGCCAACAAACTTATTCGCGAACATGAGGATACGTTAGCCGGTATCGAAGCCACCGACGTCGTTCAGCGCAACAATGTCCTGGTGTTTAGCGGTGAGTTTTATCTTGACGAGCAGGGTTTACCGACGCCGAAGAGTACGGCGGTATTTAACATGTTTAAGTACCTCGCCCACGAGCTGTCGGACAAGTATCACCTGGTCGATTAAGGCCAGTGGAAACGATAACGCGAGGCCCTGGCCTCGCGTTATGTTGTTTACATCAGCGGTTTCTGACCGCGCTGCCACCAGCGCAGCAGAAGTCGATCGGCGCTCTCCGCGGCGCTACCAGTGAAGCGGTCGAGCATTTTTTTACGCTGTTGATAACGCACCCCGATCACCTCGTGGCTCTCCATGAGCCCCAGCAACAGCTCATCGCTGGTTTCAACCGCATCCACCAGCCCTTTTTCCAGCGCCTGCACCCCGTACCAGTGCTCGCCGGTAGCTACCTGTTCAATATCAAGTCCAGGACGCATCCGATGGACGAAATCCTTGAACAGATGGTGCGTCTCATTGAGATCCTCACGGAACTTGCGCCGCCCTTCTTCGGTATTTTCGCCCAGCATAGTGAGCGTCCGTTTGTACTGCCCGGCGGTATGCAGTTCGATATCAATATCTTTGTTCTTCAGGAAGCGATGGAGGTTAGGGATCTGCGCCACCACGCCAATGGAGCCAAGGATCGCAAACGGCGCCGACACGATTTTGTTGGCCACGCAAGCCATCATATAGCCGCCGCTGGCCGCCACTTTATCAACCGCCACCGTCAGCGGGATCTGTTTGTCGCGCAACCGCTGCAGCTGAGAGGCTGCAAGCCCATAACCGTGAACCACCCCGCCGGGGCTTTCCAGACGAATCACCACCTGGTCACGCGCTTTCGCCGCCGCCAGCACCGCCGTGATCTCTTCCCGCAGGCTGTTGACCTCATGGGCATCCATGCTGCCTTTGAAATCCAGCACCCAGGCGCGCGGCTTGCCTTCCGGCTCCACGTTACCCAGCTTCGCCCGCGCTTTCGCGGCCTTCGCCTCTTGTTTTTGCTTTTTCTTCTGCGCTTTATGCCACTGTTTCTGCTGCGGGCCGTCAAGCAGCGCCACCGCCAGCGATTCCTTCATCTCTTTGTAATGCTCGCTAAGATTGGTCACCCGCAGTTCGCCGCGCTGCTTCTTACGCTGGGCCAGGTTGACGATAATAGCGGCAATCACCGCGATAGCGACGACAACCGTCGCGATCTTGGCTAAAAATAAGCCGTACTGAGCAAGTAATTCCACGTTTTCACCTTGTGTAAAGCACTGACGTTGCTGCACAGTGTACATCAGCCCCTGGCGAGAAGTCTTTGTGCTTTGTGTCTTGTGCGCAGCGGATTCCGTTTTTTTTCAGCGAGGCTGAAATCGTTGCAAGATATTAATTTTCTGAATACTTTCCGCTTCGCCGATTGCAATGGCGAGCACTTTCAGGCATAACAGCGCAAAAGTGAGATACCAAAGATGAAGCGCGATCGGGAACCGATCGCCCAAGGAGTCGCCGTGCATTATCAACCGCAACGCCACTTGCTGAAAGATCGCATCATCCTGGTCACCGGCGCCAGCGACGGGATTGGTCGTGAAGCGGCCCTGACCTACGCGCGCTATAGCGCCAGCGTGATTCTGCTTGGCCGCAACGACGAAAAACTGCGCGCCGTCGCCCAGGAGATTGAACGCGAGGGCGGCCTTCCCGCCCGCTGGTTTACCCTCGACCTGCTAACCTGCACGCCGCAGGCGTGCCAGCAGCTGGCGCAGCAGATAAGTATGCACTATCCCCGTCTTGACGGCGTGCTGCACAACGCCGGCCTGCTCGGCGACATCTGCCCCATGGACGAGCAGAAGCCGGAGGTCTGGCAGCAGGTGATGCAGGTGAACGTCAATGGCACTTTTATGCTGACCCAGGCGCTTCTTCCTTTATTACTCCGTTCGGATGCGGGCTCGCTGGTCTTCACCTCGTCCAGCGTAGGCCGTCAGGGCCGCGCCAACTGGGGCGCCTATGCGGTCTCCAAATTCGCCACCGAAGGGATGATGCAGGTGCTGGCCGACGAGTACCAAAGCCGTCATCTGCGGGTGAACTGCATCAACCCCGGCGGCACCCGCACCGGGATGCGCGCCAGCGCCTTCCCGACGGAAGATCCGCTAAAACTGAAGACCCCCGCTGACATTATGCCCGTCTATCTGTGGCTGATGGGTGACGACAGTCGCCGCAAGACGGGAATGACCTTTGACGCCCAACCGGGCCGTAAGCCAGGAATTGCCCAATGAGTGATGAACGCTACCGCGAACGCCAGCAGCGGCTGAAAGATAAAGTTGACGCCCGGGTGGCGGCAGCCCAGGACGAACGCGGCATTGTGATGGTCTTTACCGGCAACGGCAAAGGCAAAACCACCGCCGCCTTTGGCACCGCGACCCGCGCCGTCGGCCACGGCAAAAAAGTCGGCGTGATCCAGTTTATCAAGGGGACCTGGCCTAACGGTGAGCGTAACCTGCTGGAACCCCACGGCGTCGAATTTCAGGTGATGGCGACAGGCTTCACCTGGAACACCCAGGATCGCGACAGCGACACCGCCGCCTGTCTGGCGGTCTGGGAGCATGCCCGCCGTATGCTGGCTGACGACCAGCTCGATCTGGTGCTGCTGGATGAGCTGACTTACATGGTGGCGTACGATTACCTGCCGCTGGAGTCGGTGCTAAGCGCCCTGCGTGAGCGTCCTGCCCATCAGTCGGTGATCATTACCGGCCGCGGCTGCCATCGCGATATTATTGAACTGGCGGATACCGTCAGCGAACTGCGTCCGGTCAAGCATGCGTTTGATGCCGGGATTAAAGCGCAGATGGGAATTGACTACTGAGGGCCTGATACGGCGAAAGGCAGGACGCGTTCCGGCGGCAATCCACCGGAACGCACAACATTAACCGTTGGTCTTATTGCGAGTACTGGAACGACGGTTGCTGTTGTTACCCTGGCGCGGGTTAGCGCTGGTCTGGCTGTGACGCTTCACCGCCCGACGGATCTGATTGGCTTTCATCCGGCGACGGTCTTTCTCGACGGCAACTTTAGAACTGGTTTCCGGCGTCAGCTCCACCAGCTCGCGCAGGTAGTTGGTCTGCGCCAGGTCCAGTTCGGTATAGCCGCCGCGCGGCAGGCCTTTCGGCAGCAGAATATCGCCATAGCGCACGCGGATCAGACGGCTGACCTGCACGCCGACCGCTTCCCACAGGCGACGCACTTCGCGGTTACGCCCTTCGGTCAGGGTGACGTTGTACCACTGGTTAATCCCTTCACCGCCGGTGAATTTGATGGTTTTAAATGCTGCCGGACCATCTTCTAACTGCACGCCACGAGACAGCTGACGCAGCTTATCATCATCCACCTGGCCGAAAACGCGAACGGCGTACTCACGCTCGACTTCACGGCTCGGATGCATCAGGCGGTTTGCCAGTTCGCCATCGGTGGTGAACAGCAGCAGGCCACAGGTGTTCACGTCCAGACGGCCAACGGCAATCCAGCGCGCGCCGCGCAGTTTTGGCAGGCGATCAAACACCGTCGGGCGCCCTTCCGGATCGTTACGGGTGCACAGCTCGCCTTCCGGCTTATAGTAAGCCAGCACGCGACAGATCTGCTCAGCAGACTCTTTCACCGAGATCAGATGACCATCGATACGAATTTTTAAACCGGGGACGATTTCCACACGATCGCCGAGGGTGGCGATTTTTCCGTCGACGCTGACGCGGCCAGCTTCGATTTTCGCTTCAATTTCACGGCGGGAGCCGTGGCCGGCGCGGGCCAGCACTTTTTGCAGTTTCTCGCTCATTGAGCTTCCTTAAGGTGTCGCCTTCCCAGGCGTCTGGTATGCTTTATGAAACAATGAGGCCTGTATGAACAACTCATTGTTACGTATATACTTTTTACGTAAAGTCTCGCTGGCATGCGCAAAACATTCACCGCGAGCCCGTAATCGTGGCCGAACATACTACACTAACTTCGTCGGGAAAGCTTCTGTTCGCCGTATCGCACCTTGAGTATGGAACAGATTTTCCTCATTCTCCTGTGCGCCTTCACACATAGAGATCTTTACCGGACAGTGATCCTCCTCACTGCGCGCCCTCCTCAACAACAGCCGGGCGCTGGCCGAGCAGCCAGTCGCGAAAACAGCGGTTGGCAGGCGCCAGCAGCGCGGTCTCGTGGTAAACCAGATGATAGGCCAGCGGACAGGCGATGGGCTGCGCCAGAGGATTAACCAGCCGCCCCTGCGTCAGCGCAGACGCTATGAATGAACGTCGCAGTAATGCCATCCCCATACCAGCGAACGCCGCCTCCGTCACGCCGTTGGAATCAGTGAACACCGGACCGCGGCGCGCGCGGTCCGGCTCCAGCCCCACGGCCTCACACCACAGCGCCCAGTCTTCACGATGCTCATCGTGCAGCAGCGGATACTGCAGCAGATCGCCCGCACCGGCGAGGGACCGGCGCGGAGCAATCAGTTGCGGACTGCAGACCGGGATAAGGTCGTCATCCAGCAGGCGGTAAGCCTGCAGTTCCGGCCAGCCGCCGACACCATGACGCACGGCAAAATCGATCCCTTCACTCAGCAAATCTACTCGCCGGTTGGTGGTGCCGATCTGGATCTCAATCTTTGGATAACGTCGTTCAAAATCAGCCAGCCGCGGCAGCAGCCACTGAATGGCGAAGCCGCTGGTACAGCTGAGCGTCACCTTTTCTGGCCCCGCGGGCACCTGCAGGCGCTGGGTGGCGGCGGCTATCTGGAGAAAGGCGGGCTGAACGGCCCGCAGGTAGATCTCCCCCACCTCCGTTAACTGTAACTGTCGGGGAGTACGAATAAAAAGCGGGGTATTCAGCGCTTCCTCGAGGCGGGCAATTTGCTGGCTGACGGCGCTTGCCGTAACGCAAAGCTCACTGGCGGCCTGCTTCAGACTAAGCAGCCTTGCCGCCGCTTCAAAGCAGCGCAGCGCATTCAGCGGTGGAAGTTTCATCGACATGGCATCTCAGTTAAGAATAACTTAATCATGTAAGCATAACGCGTTTGTCGGACGCTGCACGTGAGTTCTACAGTTGACTTCCTTCGTGAATACAAGGAGTCAATCATGCGTGTTATCGACTATGGACGCCTGCTGCTGCTCGCCGCTCTCTGGGGCGCCAGTTTTTTGTTTATGCGCATCACCACCCCGGCCTTCGGGGCGATGATCAGCGCTTTTCTTCGCGTACTGTTCGCCGCTATCGCGCTCGGGCTGTTACTCGGCGTGCAGGGTAAATGGAGCGGGTATCAGGGAAAATTCATATCCACTCTGAAGCTGGGGGTCATTAATTCAGGCCTTCCTTTTCTGATGTACTGCCTTGCCGCACAGTGGCTGCCGGCAGGGTACTCCGCCACGCTCAACGCCACGGCGCCGATGATGGGAATGCTTATCGGCGCGTTATGCTTTGCGGAACCGTTAACCCTGCGCAAAGGCGGCGGCGCGTTACTGGGCGCCATTGGCGTGGCAGTCATTGCGCGCCCAACCTCCAGCCTCAGCGCCGCCCTCCTGCTGCCGGGGATCGGGGCCTGCCTGATCGCGACCGCCTGTTACGGTCTGGCCGGCTTCCTGACCCGCAGTTGGATCCAGCAGCGGGGCGGCCTTGAGGCTGAGCGCGTTGCGTTGGGCAGCCAGGTCGGCGCCACGCTGTTTCTGTTGCCTTTCTTTCTCTGGTCAGGCTGGTATGGTCCGGTCATAGACTGGCGACAGAGCCTGCCGTGGATAGCGATAGTCATGCTGGGCGTGGTCTGTACAGCAGCAGGGTATATTCTCTATTTTCGCCTGATTGCTGATATAGGACCGCTGCGTTCGCTGTCCGTGACCTTTTTGATCCCACCTTTTGCGGCGCTGTGGGGCTATTTGTGCCTCGGAGAAACCATACAAAAAGGGCTGATTCTCGGCGCACTGCTGATCGGTCTGGCGCTGTGGTTGATTGTCGTGCGGTCAGGAAGGAAACGCGGGGTGCCGGGCGGAGCATGAACCACCGCCCGACGATGACGATCAGAGGAAAGGCTTCACGTCGCCGACGCCTTCGCGCAGCACCACCGGGGTATCTTCCGTCAGGTCAATAACCGTGGTCGGCTGCTGCCCAAGGAAGCCGCCGTGAATGATGAGGTCCACCACTTTCTCCAGACGATCTTTGATCTCTTCCGGGTCGGACTCGGTAAAGTCACTGCCAGGCAGCATCAGCGACGTGGACAGCATCGGTTCGCCTAAAGTCTCGAGCAACGCCTGAGCAATAGGGTTAGACGGGACGCGCATGCCGATGGTTTTACGTTTCTCCTGCAGCAGCCGGCGCGGTACTTCTTTGGTCCCCTTGAGGATAAAGGTGTAGTTGCCCGGCGTGTTGTTTTTCATCAGACGAAACGCCACGTTGTCGACAAAAGCGTAGGTTGACAGCTCGGACAGATCGCGGCACATCAGGGTAAAGTTGTGGCCGTCCGGCAACTGACGGATACGGCAGATCCGCTCCATCGCGCCCTTGTCTTCAATTTTGCAGCCCAGGGCGTAGCCGGAGTCGGTCGGATAAACGATCACCCCGCCCTTACGCACAATCTCCACCGCCTGGTTAATCAACCGCGCCTGCGGGTTATCCGGATGGATATAAAAAAACTGGCTCATACTTCCCTCTCAATTTTTATTTGGCGGCCGCTTCCCAGCTGTGCCAGACGCCTTCCACGCCGGCAGGAAGCCAGAGCTTACGGCCAAGCTCGATCCACGCACAGGGCTGATGAAAATCGGAGCCCTGTGACGCCAGCAGACCAAACTGCACGGCCAGGGTGGCCAGCTGGGCGCGTTCATGGGGCGCCTGCTGACACTGGGCCACTTCCATGGCATCACCGCCCTGCTCGCTAAAGTGGGCCAACAGCCGCTTCAACCACTTGGCGGAGAGATCGTAGCGCCCGGGATGGGCTATCACCGCCTTGCCGCCAGAATGATGAATGACATCAATCGCTTGTTTTATTGTACACCACTGCGGCGGCACGTAACCGGTTTTCCCGCGGGCAAGGTATTTTTTGAAGACCTCCGCCATGTTTTTCGCATGGCCGGCCTCCACCAGAAAACGGGCAAAATGGCCGCGGGTGACGGCGCCACCGTCCGCCAGCCGCAGCGCCCCTTCCCAGGCGCCAGGGATGCGCGCCTTCTCCAGACGCTCGGCAATCATCTGGCCCCGCAGCTGGCGTCGCGCTTTCTGCTCCTCCAGCAGCGCGGTCATCGTCGGGTGCGCAATATCAATATTCAGACCCACGATATGTATTTCGTGATTCTCCCAAAGCGTCGAAATCTCGACGCCGTTTACCAGCGTTAAGGGTAATCCGGCACGGGCGATCTCTTCCCGGGCGGCCGGGATCGCCGCCACGCTGTCATGGTCGGTGATCGCCAGGGTGCCTACGCGCATCTCATGGGCGCGATGGACCAGTTCCTGCGGAGTCAACCGCCCGTCAGAGGCGGTGGTATGGCTGTGCAGATCGTAAATCACTGCGTATTGGCTGTCGCTCAAAAGGACTCCTGCTGGACATCAACGTAAATAAGCGCATTATCATACCGACAGGCAGAGAAAATCTGCAAACAAGGGTTGACTTTATTCCATTGAACTAGTTAACTAGTACGCAAGTTCACATGAAGGGGTATCACGATGAAAATGCACTTTATCACTCTGCACAGCTGGTGGCGCACCTCCTGATAACGGGCGGCGTGATCGCGTTTTGCATTCAGCATACAGATACCCGGCCCGCCAATGAGCGGGCTTTTTATTGGACAAAAAATAATACGAACAGGCGAGAACAATAATGCAAACATCCAAACCGGCACTCGAGCTTCTCACCAGCGACGCCATCTACCGGGAGAACCCGACGGCGTTATTCCACCAACTGTGTGGCGCCCGTCCGGCCACGCTGCTGCTGGAATCCGCTGATATCGACAGCAAAGATGACTTAAAAAGCCTGCTGCTGGTCGACAGCGCGCTGCGCATCACCGCTCTTGGTGACACTGTCACTATTCAGGCACTTTCCGCTAACGGCGCCGCGCTGCTGGAACTGCTGGACGGCGCGCTGCCCTCCGGGATCGCCAATCAGCGCCAGCCCAACGGCCGCATCCTGACCTTCCCCGCGGTCAGCACCCTGCTCGATGAAGACGCCCGCCTCTGCTCACTGTCGGTGTTTGACGCCTTCCGTCTCCTGCAGGAGCTGGTGACCGTCCCGGCCAACGAGCGTGAAGCGATGTTCTTCGGCGGCCTGTTCGCCTATGACCTGGTCGCCGGCTTTGAAGATCTTCCACCGCTGCAGAGCGACACCGCCTGCCCGGACTACTGCTTCTATCTGGCTGAAACTCTGCTGGTCATCGACCATCAGACCAAGCATACCCGCATTCAGGCCAGCCTGTTCACCCCGCTGGAGAGTGAAAAACAGCGCCTGGAGCAGCGCCTGAGCCAGCTGCGTCAGCAACTGAACGAGCCGCCGGCGCCGCTGCCGGTTACCACTGTGGCCGAAATGCAGTGCGACGTTGACCAGAGCGATGAAGAGTACGGTGCGGTGGTGCGCAAAATGCAGCGCGCGATCCGCGCCGGGGAAATCTTCCAGGTGGTTCCTTCCCGTCGCTTCTCGCTGCCCTGCCCGTCGCCGCTGGCCGCTTATGATGTGCTGAAGAAGAGCAACCCCAGCCCGTACATGTTCTTTATGCAGGATAACGATTTCACCCTATTCGGCGCCTCGCCGGAGAGTTCGCTGAAATATGACGCCGTCAGCCGTCAGATTGAGATCTACCCTATCGCCGGCACCCGGCCACGCGGCCGCCGCGCCGACGGTTCGCTGGATCGCGATCTTGACAGCCGCATCGAACTGGAAATGCGCACCGACCATAAAGAGCTTTCCGAACACCTGATGCTGGTGGATCTGGCGCGTAATGACCTGGCCCGCATCTGTACCCCGGGCAGCCGCTATGTCGCCGATTTAACGAAGGTTGATCGTTACTCCTTCGTGATGCATCTGGTCTCCCGCGTGGTCGGCGAACTGCGTCAGGACCTCGATGTGCTGCACGCCTACCGCGCCTGCATGAACATGGGCACCCTCAGCGGCGCACCGAAGGTCCGCGCCATGCAGCTGATTGCCGCCGCCGAAGGTAAACGCCGCGGCAGCTACGGCGGCGCGGTGGGCTATTTCACCGCCCACGGCGACCTCGACACCTGCATCGTCATCCGTTCCGCCTACGTGCAGGAGGGTATCGCTACCGTCCAGGCCGGAGCCGGCATTGTGCTCGACTCGGTTCCCCAGTCGGAAGCGGATGAGACCCGAAATAAAGCCCGCGCGGTGCTGCGCGCCATTGCCCAGGCCCATCACGCGAAGGAGATTTTCTGATGGCTGACATTCTGCTGCTCGATAATATCGATTCTTTCACCTATAACCTGGCAGACCAGCTGCGGGCCAATGGTCATAACGTGGTGATTTACCGTAACTCCGTCCCGGCGCAGGCGCTGATTGAGCGTCTGGGCACCATGGACAACCCGGTGCTGATGCTCTCCCCGGGCCCGGGTACGCCGAGCGAAGCTGGCTGCATGCCGGAACTGCTGACCCGTATGCGTGGCAAGCTGCCGATCATCGGCATCTGCCTCGGTCATCAGGCTATTGTCGAAGCCTACGGCGGCTATGTCGGCCAGGCGGGCGAGATCCTCCATGGCAAAGCATCCAGCATTGAGCACGACGGCCAGGCCATGTTTGCCGGTCTGGCTAACCCACTGCCGGTGGCGCGTTACCACTCGCTGGTTGGCAGCAATATTCCCGCCGGGCTGACGATTAACGCCAATTTCAACGGTATGGTGATGGCGGTGCGTCACGATGCGGACCGGGTGTGCGGCTTCCAGTTCCATCCGGAATCGATCCTTACCACTCAGGGCGCACGGCTGCTGGAGCAGACCCTGGCCTGGGCGCTGCAAAAGCTGGAGCACACTAACACCCTCCAGCCGATCCTTGAGAAGCTGTACCAGGCGGAAACCCTGAGCCAGCAGGAAAGCCACCAGCTGTTCTCCGCCGTCGTGCGCGGTGAAGTGAAGCCTGAGCAACTGGCCGCTGCGCTGGTCAGTATGAAAGTGCGCGGCGAGCAACCGCAGGAAATTGCCGGCGCCGCCACCGCGCTGCTGGAAAACGCCGCGCCGTTCCCGCGCCCGGACTACCTGTTTGCCGACATCGTCGGCACCGGTGGCGACGGCAGCAACAGCATCAATATCTCCACCGCCAGCGCCTTTGTCGCTGCGGCCTGTGGATTGAAAGTGGCGAAACACGGTAACCGCAGCGTCTCCAGTAAATCAGGCTCTTCTGACCTGCTGGCGGCCTTCGGCATCAATCTCGATATGAACGCCGATAAATCCCGCGCGGCGCTCGATGAGCTGGGGGTTTGCTTCCTGTTCGCGCCGAAATACCACACCGGTTTCCGCCACGCGATGCCGGTCCGTCAGCAGCTGAAGACCCGCACCCTGTTTAACGTGCTGGGGCCGCTGATCAACCCGGCGCATCCGCCGCTGGCGCTGATTGGCGTCTACAGCCCGGAACTGGTGTTGCCGATCGCCGAGACCCTGCGCGTGCTGGGCTATCAGCGCGCGGCGGTGGTGCACAGCGGCGGGATGGATGAAGTCTCGCTGCATGCGCCCACGGTGGTCGCCGAACTGCATAACGGGGAAATCAAAAGCTATCAGCTGACCGCTGACGACTTCGGCCTGACGCCTTACCATCAGGCGCAGCTGGCGGGCGGCACGCCGGAAGAAAATCGTGACATTCTGACGCGCTTGCTACAAGGTAAAGGTGAAGCCGCTCACGAAGCCGCCGTCGCCGCCAACGTCGCCATGTTGATGCGTTTACACGGGCATGAAGATCTGAAAGCTAACGCTCAGCAGGTACTGGATGTGCTGCACAGCGGCGCGGCCTATGACAGAGTGACCGCCTTAGCGGCAAGAGGGTAAAGAATGCAGACCGTTTTAGCAAAAATCGTTGCCGACAAAGCGATTTGGGTAGAAGCCCGCAAACAACAACAACCGTTAGCCAGTTTTCAGAATGAAGTGGTCCCGACGCAGCGCAATTTCTATGACGCGCTGGCCGGCACCCGCACCGCGTTTATTCTCGAGTGCAAAAAGGCCTCGCCGTCGAAGGGGTTGATTCGCGAAGATTTCGATCCGGCGGCGATCGCCAGCATCTACAAACACTACGCCTCGGCGATCTCAGTGCTGTGTGATGAGAAATATTTCCAGGGCAGTTTCGATTTTCTGCCGATCGTCAGCAAGGTCGCGCCGCAGCCGATCCTGTGTAAGGACTTCACCATCGACCCTTACCAGATCTACCTGGCGCGCTACTATCAGGCCGATGCCTGCCTGCTGATGCTCTCGGTGCTCGACGATGAGCAGTACCGCCAGCTCTCCGCGGTGGCGCACAGCCTGAATATGGGCGTGCTGACCGAAGTCAGCAACGAAGAGGAGCTGGAGCGCGCCATCGCCCTGAAGGCGAAGGTGGTGGGCATTAACAACCGCGACCTGCGCGATATGTCGATTGACCTTAACCGCACCCGTCAGCTGGCGGCGCGTCTCGGCCCGGATGTCACGGTGATCAGCGAATCCGGCATCCATACCTATGCTGAAGTGCGCGAGCTGAGCCACTTCGCCAACGGCTTCCTGATCGGCTCCGCCCTGATGGAGCAGGCGGATCTGGAAGCGGCGGTTAAACGCGTGCTGCTCGGCGAGAATAAAGTGTGCGGCCTGACGCGCCCGCAGGATGCCCAGGTGGCCTGGGAGTCCGGCGCCATCTACGGTGGCCTGATTTTCGTCCCGACTTCGCCGCGGGCGGTGAATGACGCCCAGGCCAAAGCGGTGATCGCCGCAGCGCCGCTGCAGTACGTCGGCGTGTTTCGCAATGCGCCGCTGGACGAGGTGGTCGCCCGCGCGCAGGCTCTGGGGCTGGCCGCCGTGCAGCTGCACGGTGATGAGGACCAGGCCTATATCGACGCGCTGCGCGACGCCCTCGCGGACAACGTCCGTATCTGGAAAGCGCTGAGCGTTGGTGAAACCCTCCCGGCCCGTACGCTCCGCCATGTCGACAAGTACCTGTTCGACAACGGCCAGGGCGGCAGCGGCCAGCGCTTTGACTGGAGCCTGCTGCAGGGCCAGGATCTGCGCAACGTCATGCTGGCGGGTGGCCTGGGTGCCGATAACTGTGTGGAAGCGGCCAAAAGCGGCTGTGCCGGACTCGATTTCAATTCAGGCGTAGAGTCGCAACCCGGGATTAAAGACGCCAGCAAACTGGCCTCCGTATTCCAGACGCTGCGCGCATATTAAGGAGCAATAATGAGCACTTTACTGAACCCCTACTTCGGCGAATTCGGCGGCATGTATGTGCCGCAGATCCTGATGCCCGCCCTGCGCCAGCTGGAAGAAGCCTTTGTCAGCGCGCAGAAGGACCCGGCCTTTCAGGCGGAATTCACTGGCCTGCTGAAAAACTACGCCGGACGTCCGACGGCCCTGACCAAATGCCGGAATCTGACCGAAGGTACTCGCACCACCCTGTACCTGAAACGCGAAGATCTGCTGCACGGCGGCGCGCACAAAACCAACCAGGTGCTGGGCCAGGCCCTGCTGGCCAAACGGATGGGCAAAACCGAAATTATCGCCGAGACCGGCGCCGGTCAGCACGGGGTCGCCTCAGCGCTGGCCAGCGCCCTGCTCGGCCTGAAATGCCGTATCTACATGGGCGCCAAGGACGTCGAGCGCCAGTCGCCGAACGTCTTCCGTATGCGCCTGATGGGTGCCGAGGTGATCCCGGTGCACAGCGGCTCCGCCACGCTGAAAGATGCCTGTAATGAGGCGCTGCGCGACTGGTCTGGTAGCTACGAGAAGGCGCACTATATGCTGGGCACCGCCGCCGGTCCGCATCCGTTCCCGACCATTGTACGTGAATTCCAGCGCATGATTGGCGAAGAGACCAAAGCGCAGATCCTCGAAAAAGAAGGACGTCTGCCGGACGCGGTGATCGCCTGCGTTGGCGGTGGGTCAAACGCCATCGGCATGTTTGCCGACTTTATTGATGAAACCAACGTCGGCCTGATCGGCGTGGAACCGGCCGGGCACGGTATCGAAAGCGGCGAGCACGGCGCGCCGCTGAAGCATGGCCGCGTGGGGATCTACTTCGGTATGAAGTCGCCGATGATGCAAACCGCCGACGGCCAGATCGAAGAGTCTTACTCCATTTCCGCCGGGCTGGACTTCCCGTCCGTTGGGCCGCAGCACGCGTTTCTGAACAGCACCGGTCGCGCTGACTATGTGTCGATCACCGACAACGAAGCGCTGGACGCGTTTAAAGCGCTCTCCCGCCACGAAGGGATTATCCCGGCGCTGGAGTCCTCTCACGCCCTGGCCCACGCGCTGAAGATGATGCGCGAGAACCCGGAAAAAGAGCAGCTGCTGGTGGTTAACCTCTCCGGTCGCGGCGACAAAGACATTTTCACCGTACATGACATCCTGAAAGCGCGAGGGGAAATCTGATGGAACGCTATGAGACGCTGTTTGCCCAACTGAAAAATCGCCAGGAAGGCGCCTTCGTTCCCTTTGTCACCCTTGGCGATCCGGGACCGGAGCAGTCGCTCAAAATTATCGATGCGCTGATCGAAGGCGGCGCCGATGCCCTTGAGCTGGGGATCCCTTTCTCCGACCCGCTGGCGGACGGCCCGACCATCCAGGGCGCGGCCCTGCGCGCCTTCGCCGCGGGAGTGACCCCGGCGCAGTGCTTTGAGATGCTGGCGGCGATCCGCCAGAAGCATCCGACCATCCCAATCGGCCTGCTGATGTACGCCAACCTCGTCTTCAGCCCGGGCATCGATGCGTTCTATGCCCAGTGCGCCCGCGTTGGCGTCGACTCGGTGCTGGTGGCCGACGTGCCGGTGGAAGAGTCCGCCCCGTTCCGCCAGGCGGCGATGCGCCATAACATCGCGCCGATTTTCATCTGCCCGCCCAATGCGGATGACGATTTACTGCGCCAGATTGCTTCTTATGGCCGCGGCTACACCTATCTGCTGTCGCGCGCCGGAGTGACGGGTGCGGAAAATCGCGCCGCACTGCCGCTGCACCACCTGGTGGAGAAGCTGGCGGAATATCACGCCGCGCCGCCGCTGCAGGGCTTTGGTATCTCCGCGCCGGAGCAGGTGAGCGCCGCCATTGACGCCGGGGCCGCCGGGGCTATCTCCGGTTCCGCCATCGTCAAAATCATCGAACGCCACCTCGATGAGCCGCAGACCATGCTCGACGAACTGAAAGCCTTCGTCCAGAGCCTGAAGGCGGCGACCAAAACCGCCTGACCGTTAGCCGCCTGGTATTGCGCCAGGCGGCGATTTCCTCGCGTTACCTTCCCCTCCATGTCATCTTGCACGCCAACACATCAGACGGAACGATGATCGACACCTTGGCGCCAGGCGATGCGCTTTAACGTGGAAATGGATGGCGGGCGGATGCCGAAGATTTGAACTATGTTGAAAGGGAAAAATATCGCTCTCCCTGGCACAGGAGAGCGATACAGTCAGGCAATCAATATTGCCCGAATATCATTGACGTTGGTTAACGTCGGGCCGGTGATCAGCAAATCATTAAGCGCGTGAAAATAGCAGTAACTATCATGGCCATCCAGATATTGCACTGCATTAAGACCGCTCAGCTTGCCGCGCGCAAGCGTATCCGGGAAGACGATCGCACCTGCGGCATCTTCTGTGCCATCAATACCATCGCTATCTCCCGCCATGGCCCAGATACCGTGTTCCCCCTGGAGCGCACAGGCCAGACTGAGTAAAAACTCGGTATTGCGGCCCCCTTTTCCAGGCGGAGTGTTGTTTACTGTCACCGTGGTTTCGCCACCTGACAACAGTACAGCAGGCCCTGAAATCGGGTGACCATACTGCTTCGCCGATTTCGCCATACCGGCCATGACCACCGCCACTTCCCTGCTTTCACCTTCTATCGCATCCCCCAAAATAAGGGGGGTGAGCCCATGTTGTCGTGCGGCCAGCCCCGCCGCCGCTAACGCCATCGCCGGCGTGGCGATAAGCCTGACCTCGCCTGTCGCGGCGTTTTCCATCGGGCCGGCCGGCTGGTTTAGCCGTTCGCTAACGGGCTTCGGGATCGCAATGCCATACCGCTGCAGTACCCGGAGCGCATCACGTGGTGCGCTGTTATCGGCAACGGTGGGGCCAGACGCTACGTCCGTCGGATCATCGCCAGGCACATCGCTAATAATCAGTGATACGATGCGCGCCGGTTGCGCCATGGTCGCCAGCTTTCAGCCTTTCACCGCTGAGAGATGACGACGTACCAGATTCATCTCTTTGATGCTGGCCCCGCTATGGAGCAGGGCCCGGGTGATGGTCTGCTTATCTGCCAGCGTTAACCCCGGGGCGGGCAGCGCCATCAGCGCCGACCCTCCCCCTGAAATCAATGCCAGCACCAGATCATCGGCAGTTAAACCGCGCAGCGTCTCCACAATCAGCATTGCGGCAACCTCGCTCATGGCATCTGATACGGGATGAGCCGCCTCAATAATGCGGATGCGGCCCGCAGGAACCGCGTAACCGTAACGCGTCACCACCACGCTCGACACCGCCACATCCGGCCAGGCTGCATCTACGGCAGCCGCCATTGCCGCGGACGCTTTACCCGCACCGATCACCACACAACGGCCGCGAGGTTTTTCCGGCAGGTTAGCCAGAGTCACCGGCCCGGCGCGGGCACTGTTGACCGCATGTTGAAAGATATCCTGCAGGATCTCGGCAGCCTGTTCGTTATTCATGGTTATGCGGTCTCGGCAATGTCAGCTTTAGCGTCAATGTAGTGCACCACGGCGCGTGTCACCTCCGCGGTATTGGCTGAGCCACCGACATCTGGCGTCAGAATGCCTTTTTCACACACATACTCAATGCTTTCCATAATCAGCGCAGCGGCATGGCGTTCGCCCAGATGTTCAAGCATCTGTACCGCGGTCCAGAAAGTGGCAATGGGGTTCGCAATCCCTTTGCCGGTGATATCGAATGCGGAACCATGGATCGGTTCGAACATGGAAGGGAAGCGGCGTTCAGGATCAATATTCGCGGTCGGCGCTACGCCCAGGCTACCCGCCAGCGCGCCAGCCAGATCGGAAAGGATATCGGCGTGCAGATTGGTGGCAACGATGGTATCCAGGGTCTGGGGATGCAACGTCATACGGTGCGTCATGGCATCGACCAACATTTTGTCCCACTGCACATCCGGGAATTCCTGCGCCACTTCAGCGGCAATCTCATCCCACATCACCATGCCATGGCGCTGGGCGTTGGATTTGGTTACCACGGTCAGCAGTTTACGTGGCCGAGACTGCGCCAGTCTGAAGGCATAGCGCATAATGCGCGTTACCCCAACACGGGTAAAGATTGCCACTTCGGTACCGACTTCTTCAGGTAAACCACGGTGCGCACGGCCGCCGTTACCAGAATATTCACCTTCAGAGTTTTCACGCACGATGACCCAGTCAAGATCGCCCGGCCCGCGGTTGCGCAGCGGTGAAGTGACGCCCGGCAGAATTTTGGTGGGTCGCACATTGGCGTACTGGTCAAAGCCCTGGCAAATAGGCAGCCGCAGGCCCCAGAGTGTGATGTGGTCAGGGACATCCGGTGCCCCCACCGCGCCGAAGTAAATGGCATCGAATGCTTTCAGCATGTTCAGTCCTTCTTCCGGCATCATCACGCCATGTTTTTTGTAATAGTCTGACCCCCAGTCAAAGGTCTCTATATCAAATTTCAGTTGCGGATCGTGGCGCGTCAGCGCGTGCAAGACTTCAATACCTGCCGAAATGACTTCCGGTCCGATACCGTCCGCAGGGATGGCAGCAATTTTGTAGTGACGCATCGTTACTTCTCCAGTTAATGAGTATGAGGATGTGGAAGCTCTGCCGTCGGCGATTTGTTCGCTCTGGCAGAAAGAATCACGACCACGAGGGCCGAGAGCGCCAGCAATCCGGCGACAAAATACAGGCCCCAGCTGTAGCTACCGGTTTGCTCGCGGATCACGCCAATCATCATCGGGCCGACGAAACCGCCGAGGTTGCCGATGGAGTTGATAGCGGCAATGCCAGCGGCCGCAGCCGGGCCGCTGAGGAACAGGGTTGGCATGCTCCACAGAGGGGGTTTTGATGCGCTAATCCCCACAGTGACCAGCGTTAAGGCAAGCATCACGGTAAACAATGTGTTGACGTTACCGGCGTATATCAGTCCGGCCGCCGCCAGCAGGCAGGCGCCAATGACGTGCCAGCTGCGCTCTTTGGTTCGATCGGAATGACGCGCCCAGAGGATCATGGCGATGACGCCGATCACCGCCGGAAAAGCGTTCAGGAAACCAATCTCCAGCGAGGAAGCACCGAAACTGCGAATGATTTGCGGGGACCAGATGCCAAGCGTATACAGCCCGGCTGAGGTACCGAAATAGACCAGCGCCAGCGCCAGGACGCGTATATCCGCTAGCCCTCGCCATGCACTGGAATGGCTCTGTTTTGCCGCCCGTGCCCGCTCCTCGTCTTGCATGGCGTTTTCCAGCCAGGCACGCTCTTGATCAGTCAGCCATTTGGCCTTGGCCGGACGATCCGTCAGGAAGAACAAAACCACAACACCGAGCACCAGCGCCGGGAAAGCTTCCAGTACAAACATCCACTGCCAGCCGGCGTAGCCGAGGAAGCCATGCATCTCGAGCAAAGCGGCCGAAACCGGCGATCCCAGTGCTGTCGACAGGGGAGCTGCGGCCATAAAGATGGCAGTGACCTGCGCACGCCTGGCGGCAGGAAACCAGTAGCTGAGATAGAGAATGATACCCGGGAAGAAACCGGCTTCCGCCACGCCGAGCAGAAAACGCAGAATGTAGAAGCTCGTCGTGCCCTGCACAAAAGCCATGCAGCCAGAGACGAACCCCCAGGTGATCATGACGCGGGCGATCCAGATGCGGGCGCCCACTTTATGAAGAATTAAGTTTGACGGTACCTCAAACAGAAAATAACCCAGGAAGAAAATGCCAGCGCCCAGACCAAAAACGGTGGGTGAAAACCCCAGGTCCTGGTTCATGGTCAGGGCGGCAAAGCCAATATTGACGCGGTCAAGGAAGGCAATGAAGTACAGCAGCATGATGAAAGGAATAATGCGCAGGGTAACTTTGCGCATCACCTTCTTTTCGAGGTCGTTATTCATGACGGGATGCTCCATAGTGATGTAGGGTTGTTATCGTTTTGTAATAATCCCAGTATGAAGTTTTGAACCGCTTTATCATCGGCACAGCTTTATATAAATAATTTGTATAATCAGGTTTTGGTGAAAAAATGGATATAAATCAGCTACGTTGCTTTGTGGTATTAGGTGATGAGCTTCACTTTGGCCGGGCTGCCCGTAAACTCGAAATGATGCCTGCGTCACTGAGTCGCTTCATCAAACTGCTGGAAGATGATTTGGGGATCAGGCTACTGAATCGATCGACCCGCAACGTGTCGCTAACACCTGAAGGCGCCGCCTTTTTAAATGAGGCCAAAACGGTCATTGCTGATTTCGATGCGCTACGGCAGCGATTCCGGAAAAATAGCCTGTTGCAGAAAAGAACGTTGCGGATCGGGGCTATCGACAGCGCAGCCAAAGGATTACTTCCTGAATTGCTTAATCTTTTCGTCAGGCGTTTTCCTGAAGCAGATATTCATCTTACAGAAGATAAATCTCACAAACTTATCCCCCGACTCATTTCAGGGTGGCTGGATGTGGTTTTTGTGCGGCCGCCGGAACACATTGATGCCATGCTGACAACGCGATTTATCGCCAATGAAACTTGCGTGCTCGCCGTGCCCACTAACCACCGGCTGGTCAGTTATGATGAAGTCAGTATCGATGACTTTCGGCACGAGCCTGTTATCTTGCCGGAAAGACGCACCCGGCGTCACAGCCATGACCTGACAATGAATATTTTCAAGGAAGGTGGCAGCATGCCTGTTATCGCGCAGTATGCTGAAGAGAAGCAGACTATCCTGAGTTTTGTTGCCGCAGGACTCGGCATTGCTCTGGTGCCTGCGTCCTATAAAGACATGAATGCGGACGGCGTGAAATACCTTGCGCTCACGCCCAAAAAACATATCGAAGGCCTTCCCCTCAGCGCGATGTGGCATCAGGGAAATAACAATATCTATGTACGATCCCTGCTGGAGATACTTTCCGACAACATCGACGAGCTGACCCGTGATTTGTGACGAACAAGATGATTGTTGCGCCAGGGCGGCAGCACGCGAGAATTTAGCTCGGTTGCTGCAAACTGTCGGCGTATTTGCGCGTTAAGCGAAACAGCGCCTGCACTTCATCTTCCGGCCACTGCGCCAGCACCTGATTCATTAACCGCCGCCGCGCTACCGCAATACTGTCGATCATCTGTTGTCCGCTGGCGCTAAGCGTCACTTCACTGATCCGTCGGTCATGACGGTTAGGTTGCTTACAGGCGAGTCCCTGGGCTTCCAGTTTTTTCACCTGGCGGCTGACGGTGGTGTAATCGCGCCCTAAATGATCCGCCAGCTCAACCACCCCTACCGGGCCATGGCGCCCTACCGCCACCAGCAGCGGAAACAGCATCTGTTCCAGCTGGACGCCGGCCGCCTGGAGGATCTGCTCGTCGCGCAGCGGCTGGTTCATCACGCTGATGATATCCAGTAGCGCACCGTGAAAGTCGGTAATGTCGTAGTCATTATGTGCATCTTGCATATATTAATTTTCCGCGTATAGTGCTGCAAAACAATATGTGTATTTTACACATAATTCCCGACAGGAGATAATTTATGAAAGCAGCCGTGGTTTTTGACCTCGCAGAAGGCCCGGTTTGGGCCGATTTCATCGACCCGCAGCCCGCGCCCGGCCAGACGATCATTGACGTCCGCGCCGCCGCGCTGAGCCATGTGGTTAAGGCCCGCGCATCCGGACGCCATTACAGCTTCGACGGCAATCTGCCCTTTGTGCCCGGTATCGATGGCGTCGGCACCACACCTCAGGGCCAGCGCGTCTATTTCGCCTTCCCCACCGCCCCCTTCGGCAGTATGGCGCAGCAGGCGCCGGTTGCCCTGCAGAGTTGCCTGCCGGTGCCGGATGCGATCGATGATGTTAGCGCCGCGGCGATGGCCAATCCCGGCATGTCCGCGTGGGCGTCTCTGGTGACTCGCGCCCAGCTCCAGGCCGGTGAAACGGTGCTGATTAACGGCGCCACCGGCAGCGCCGGTCAGCTGGCGGTGCAGATTGCCCGCTATCTGGGGGCGAAAAAAATCATTGCAACCGGACGGAATGCGCAGACGCTGGCGGCGCTGGACGCCGATGAGTGTATTCAGTTAACCGCTGATGATAAAACCTTGAGCGGGCAATTTTCAGCGACCAGCGCCGCGCAGATTGACGTGGTCATCGATTACCTGTGGGGACACAGCGCGGAAGTGTTATTGCCGGCCCTGGCGAAATATACCCCAGCCGGCAGACCGGTGCGCTATGTGCAGGTGGGGTCCCTGGCTGGCGCCGATATCGCGTTAAATGGCGCAGTTCTGCGTTCCGCACCGCTCGTGCTGATGGGCAGCGGTATCGGTAGCCTGTCGATGCCGCAGCTGCTGGCGGCGACAGGTGAAATGCTGCAGGCGGCGGTGCCGGGTAAATTCACCATCGCCACCACCCCGCGGCCGCTGCAGGAGATCGCGGCGGCCTGGCCGCAGGACGACAGCCAGAAGCGCACGGTTTTCACCCTCGGATAAAAAATCGCTTCCGCACAAAAGATGGGGTTGATATCTTAAATGAGAAATATTATCTTTCTCATTACTGAATAGTTGAGTAAACAACTCAGGTATTCAGTACGACATTGCTCACATTGCTTCCAGTATTTTTGCCCGCACTTGTGCGGGCTTTTTTTTACTGGCGACACACCTCACGCACCAGTTGCCGCAGCCAGCAGTGGCCCGGCGCTTGCTCCAGACGACATACGGCGCGGCATTGTTCTCCGTCACGCGGCGGGAGAACGCTCGCTGGTCGTCCCCCCAATAACGCGGTCGCGGAACAGTGCCTGCAGAGGGATCGGTGGGCCGCTATTTTTCATTACACCAATTTCCAGAACGGCGTTCTCCTCGCGCAGAAGGAGGGCATCTTTTATGCCAAAAACCACGAAGCGCCGGGTTAGCCCTGGCGCCTGTCACCTCGCGGCGCGGCCTGTCACCGGCCTCTTCCAGCCGCTCTTTTGCTTCATCCCCGCCCTTTTCGTTCAAAATTTATGAACTATGTAAATCGCGATGAAGAAATATGTTTAAACGTCAACATTTCTATGTAAATATTAAGGCGAATGATAACTATTCTTTTTATCATTTATAGAATCACACCGGGTCAGCGCAAGCCAGACGACGAAAAACGTCGCTTTTGCGCGGTGTGGTATGTGCTCATAACAAAAAATAAGCCTGCATTTATCATGGAAAAAAACGCTTCTCTGCCGTTTGGCAGTTTCAACTCATTGGCATTGTTTACGGGTCTGTGTCTGGGGGCCTCACCGGCAACGGGCATCGCAGCGGAAAAATCAGTCAAAAATAGTGAAGAGACGCTGGTGGTGGAAGCCACTCCGCCCTCACTCTACTCTCCCGGCGCCTCCGCCGATCCCAAGTTCAATAAACCGCTGGTCGATACCACCCGCACCATCACCGTGATCCCGGAACAGGTGATTAAAGATCAGGGCGTCACCAACCTGACTGACGCCCTCAAAAACGTCCCCGGCGTCGGGGCGTTTTATGCCGGCGAGAATGGCAGTTCAACCACCGGGGATGCCATCTACATGCGCGGCGTGGATACCTCTAACAGCATCTATGTGGACGGCATCCGCGACATCGGCAGCGTGACGCGCGATACCTTCAATACCCAGCAGGTGGAAGTCATCAAAGGACCCGCCGGCACGGACTATGGCCGCAGCGCGCCCTCCGGATCGATCAATATGATCAGCAAGCAGCCGCGCCTTGACTCCGGGATCGACGGTTCGGCCAGCATCGGCAGCGCCTGGTCGCGTCGGGGAACGCTCGACCTGAACCAGGCGTTTAGCGACAACGCCGCGTTCCGTCTGAACCTGATGGGGGAAAAAACTCATGACGCCGGTCGGGACCGCATTGAAAACGAACGCTATGGCATCGCGCCATCGCTGGCCTTCGGACTCGATACCCCAACTCGTCTGTATCTGAACTATCTGCATGTCCGGCAGAACAACACCCCGGATGGCGGGATCCCCACCGTCGGCCTGCCGGGCTATTCGGCACCTTCGCCGAAATATGCCGCGCTCAATTCCGCCGGGAAGGTGGATACCAACAATTTCTATGGCACCGACTCCGATTATGATAAATCCACCACCGACAGCGGCACCCTACGCTTCGAACACGATCTGACGGACAATACCACCGTGCGCAATACCACCCGTTGGTCGCGGGTGAAACAGGAGTATCTTTTGACCGCGGTGATGGGCGGCGCGAGCAATATCACCGCCCCCGATATCAATGACGTCAACACCTGGAGCTGGTCGCGTCTGGTTAATACCAAAGATGTCAGCAACCGCATTCTGACCAACCAGACCAATATCACCTCGACCTTCAATACCGGCTCGATAGGCCATGACGTCAGCGCCGGCGTGGAGTTTACCCGGGAAAACCAGACCAACTATGGCGTTAACGCCATGACCGCGCCGGCGGTGAATCTCTACCATCCGGTGAGCAACCTGTCGATTGGCGGGCTGGACAGAAACGGAGCGAATGCCAACGGCCAGACTGATACCTTCGGGATTTATGCCTTCGATACGCTGACGCTGACCGAACGGATTGAGGTCAACGGCGGGCTACGTCTCGACAATTATCATACTAAATATGACAGCGCCACCGCCTGCGGCGGCAGCGGACGCGGGGCTATCGCCTGCCCGCCCGGCCAGTCGACGGGCAGCCCGGTCACCACCGTGGATACCGCCAAATCCGGCAATCTGGTTAACTGGAAAGCCGGGGCACTGTACCGCTTAACCGAGCAGGGCAATGTCTACGTCAACTACGCCATCTCACAGCAGCCGCCGGGGGGCAGCAGTTTCGCCCTGGCCGCCAGCGGTAGCGGCAACAGCGCCAACCGAACCGACTTTAAGCCACAGAAGGCGAAATCCAGCGAGCTGGGCACCAAGTGGCAAATCTTCGACAACCGTCTGCTGCTCAGCGCGGCGTTATTCCGTACCGATATTGAAAACGAAGTGGCCGCCAACGATGACGGAACCTGGTCGCAGTACGGCAAAAAGCGCGTGGAGGGGTATGAACTCTCCGCAACCGGAAACCTGACCCCGGACTGGACGATCATCGCCGGCTACACGCAGCAGCATGCGACAGTGACGGAGGGACAGAACGTAGCGCAGGATGGATCTTCCGCCCTGGCCTACACCCCGAAACATGCCTTTACGCTGTGGACGCAGTATCAGGCCACCAGCGATCTGTCCGTCGGCGGCGGTGTGCGCTATGTCGGAAGCCTGCGCCGGGGCAGCGATGGCGCGGTCGGTACCCCGGATCACACCGAGGGCTACTGGGTCGCCGACGCCAAACTGGGCTATCGGGTCAACAGCAACCTCGATCTGCAGCTCAATATGTACAACCTGTTTGATACCGATTACGTGGCCTCCATCAACAAGAGCGGCTATCGCTATCATCCGGGCGAACCCCGTACCTTTATGCTGACGGCGAACGTCCACTTCTGAGTCTGTGCGTGGGGCCGTTGCGCCCCACCTTTTAGAGAGAACACCGCGATGATGTATCACATTCCTGACGTGCTATCGGCAGACCAGGTGGCGGAATTTACCCGGCAGCTGGCGCAGGCCGAGTGGGTCGACGGACGGGTTACGGTGGGCAGCCAGGGGGCGGCCGTCAAACAGAACCAGCAGATCGATACCCGTACGCCGCTGTATGCCCGCCTGCAAGCCGCCGTGCTCGACGCGCTGCGCGGCCACCCGCAGTTTTTTTCCGCCGCGCTGCCGCGGACGATTTCCGCACCGTTGTTTAACCGCTATGGGCCAGGGGAGACCTACGGTTTTCATGTCGATGGCGCCGTTCGCCAGAACGGCGAGGCGGGCTGGATGCGCACTGACCTGTCAGCGACGCTGTTTCTTTGCGAGCCGGAGAGCTATGAGGGCGGTGAACTGGTGATTGAAGACACCTATGGCCAGCACCGGGTGAAGCTCCCGGCCGGGCATCTGGTGCTCTATCCCGCCAGCAGCCTGCACTGCGTCACCCCGGTTACCCGCGGCGTACGTCAGGCCTCTTTCCTGTGGATCCAGTCGATGGTCCGCGACGATAAGCAGCGCGCGATGCTTTACGACCTGGACCGCACCATCCAGTCTCTGAAGGCCCGCTTTGGCGACGGAGAAGAGGTCCTCTCCCTGCTCAACATGTATCACAACCTACTGCGCCAGTGGACGGAAGTGTGATCCGCTATCGATGGCGAAGGCTTGCGGCAGACAGGTGTGACGTGACAATGAACTGGCCATCCGTTGGCCAGTTTTCAGCAGGATTTAAAATCGATAACCCGCGGAGAACATAAACACCCACGGATCCAGACGGGTGCTGACTTTCTGGTCCACGCCGCCGGCTTTGAATTTCACATCGGTATCGATATCCATGTACCACACCGACATATTCAGCAGCCAGTCACGGTTAATCAGATAATCGAGGCCGACCTGCCCCGCCGCGCCCCAGGAGTCCTTCAGGCTCAGATCGGAAAGCCCGGCCGCCTTGCCGGTATCGTTAAAGTCTTCATTAAAGAAGGTGGTGTAGTTAATACCCGCCCCCACGTACGGGCGCACCTTGCTTTGCGCATCGCCAAAGTACCACTGCGCCATCAGGGTGGGTGGCAACTGATGGACGGTGGCGATAGTCCCGGTTGGCCCGGTGCCGACCTTATGGCGGAACGGCGTTGCCGCCAGCAGCTCCACGCCGATGTTATCGGTGGCCATATAGGTAAAGGTTAAACCCAGTTGGGTGTTGTTACTGACGTTGAAACTGCCAAGGCTGCCTAACACATTGTCAGAGCCCTCCGTCGGTCGGACGGTGGCGGTCCCGGCACGAATGAAAAATTCACCCGCTTCATGCGCCCAGACGCTGCCGGTGGAAAGCGTGCTAAGAATTAATGCCGCCGCTGCTAACTTCTTCATATCCACTTCCTCATTATGGTTTTTCAGCGCGGCCAAATATACCTATAACGAGTTACGTTTGATCTGTTTTAGATCACACTAAAACCTTAGATTTAACATTTATTGATCCAGATTAATTTTTGCTACCGATCGCAATACCCTGAATCCTTCTCACATCAATTTTCACTTTCCGTGAAAAAAATATTTCTCCCCCTCTTGCCGCCGCAAAAGCGGCTGGATAAGTTAACTGCCGACAATCTGTGTTGATGCGTTTTTTTCAGGTGTAATTATGAGTGAAATCAACCCGTGCATGACGTGCGGTGCCTGTTGTGCGTATTTTCGTGTCTCTTTCTACTGGGCGGAAGCCGACGACGCGGGTGGCCTGGTGCCTTCCGCGCTGACCGAGCCGCTGACCCCTTTCCTGCGCTGCATGAGCGGCACCAACCAGCGCCAGAGCCGCTGCGCGGCGCTGTCAGGCGACATCGGTGACGCCGTCCACTGCACTATTTATGAAAACCGTCCCTCACCGTGCCGCGAATTCGCCATGTCCGGTGAGAATGGTGAGGAAAATGACGCCTGCAACCGGGCGCGGGCGC
Organism: Klebsiella sp. D5A; assembly: GCF_001620885.1. NCBI lineage: Bacteria > Pseudomonadati > Pseudomonadota > Gammaproteobacteria > Enterobacterales > Enterobacteriaceae > Klebsiella > Klebsiella sp. D5A. Next base: position 97,381 of record NZ_LOAR01000015.1, read on the forward strand.
GCTATGGCCTACCGCCATTGCGGCCTCTTTACAAAGATATACCTGCCCTGAATGGTGCAGAGAGTGCTACGAGGGAACGATTTGCGGTACAATCGCCGGCTAGTTAACACCTGCGACACTCAAGGAGAATGCATGTCTATCACGGCGAAGTCCGTCTACCGTGACACCGGGAATTTTTTTCGTAATCAGTTCATTACCATTTTGCTGATTGCGCTGTTGTGCGCGTTTATTACGGTAGTACTTGGCCATGCCTTTTCACCCAGTGACGAGCAGCTGTCGATACTCAGCGAAGGCGATAACCTCGCCGGTAGCGCCGGGCTGTTTGAGCTGGTGCAGAACATGACGCCGGAGCAGCAGCAGGTTCTGCTGCGCGCCTCGGCGGCATCAACCTTCTCGGGTCTGGTGGGCAATGCGATCCTCGCCGGCGGCGTTCTGCTGCTGATCCAGCTGGTCTCCGCCGGTCATCGCGTTAGCGCCCTGCGTGCCATCGGCGCCTCAGCCCCGGTGCTGCCGAAGCTGCTGCTGTTGATCCTCTTCACTACCTTCCTGGTGCAGATGGGGATGATGCTGGTCCTGGTGCCCGGCGTGCTGCTGGCCATCGTGCTGGCCTTTGCGCCGATCATGCTGGTGCAGGACAAAATGGGTATCCTCAGCGCCATGCGCAGCAGCATGCGTCTGGCGTGGGCCAATCTGCGGCTGGTGGCGCCGGCTATCATTGGCTGGCTGGTGGCAAAAACCCTGCTGTTACTGTTCGCTTCCAGCTTTGCTGTCCTGACGCCAAACGTCGGCGCGGTGGTCATCAATACCATCAGCAACCTGATATCCGCCCTGTTGCTGATCTATTTATTCCGCGTGTATATGCTTATCCGCAACTAATCTTAACCAGGATCGGGGTCTTCCCCGGTCCGTCCTGAAAGACGGGATCGATGTATGAAGCAGTTTCTGGATTTTTTACCGCTGGTGGTCTTCTTTGCCTTCTATAAGCTTTACGATATCTACGCCGCCACCACCGCGCTGATCGTCGCGACCGCTATCGTGCTGATCTACAGCTGGGTACGCTACCGTAAAGTCGAAAAAATGGCGCTGATCACCTTTGTGCTGGTGGCCGTCTTCGGCGGGTTAACTCTCTTCTTCCACAATGATGAGTTTATTAAATGGAAGGTGACGGTGATCTATGCCCTGTTCGCCGGCGCGCTGCTGTTCAGCCAGTGGGTGATGAAAAAGCCGTTGATTCAGCGCATGCTGGGCAAAGAGCTGGCCCTGCCGCAGCAGGTCTGGTCGCGGCTTAACCTGGCCTGGGCGGTGTTCTTTATCCTTTGCGGGCTGGCCAATATCTATATCGCCTTCTGGCTGCCGCAGAATATCTGGGTGAACTTCAAGGTCTTTGGCTTAACCGCCCTCACGCTGGTCTTTACCCTGCTGAGCGGGATCTACATCTACCGCCATATGCCGCAGGACGACCACCACTAACTCCCCGGCAGCTTGCGCCCGCCTCTGCGGGCGCTTTCCCCTATTCTCTCCGCCCCGTTTTCATAGTAGCATCCCGCTGATCGTCTTTGACCACAACAGAGTAGAGCATGACAACTACAGATCTTGCCCCGAAGGGCGAAATGGTTTTACGCACCCTGGCGATGCCGGCGGATACCAATGCCAACGGGGATATTTTTGGCGGCTGGCTGATGTCGCAGATGGATATCGGTGGCGCCATCATGGCCAAAGAGATCGCTCAGGGTCGCGTGGTGACCGTGCGCGTGGATGGGATGACCTTTTTACGCCCGGTGGCCGTCGGCGACGTGGTGTGCTGCTACGCCCGCTGCGTGAAGCGCGGTAACACCTCGGTGACGATTAACATCGAAGTGTGGGTGAAAAAAGTCTCTTCTGAACCGATTGGCCAGCGCTATAAGGCGACGGAAGCGCTGTTTATCTACGTTGCCGTCGATAATCAGGGTAAACCGCGGGCTCTGCCGGCAGAATAATATGGCGCCCGGCTAACCGGGCACCTGGCTTACAGAAAGCCCAGCAGCGAGAAGAAGAAGTAGCCGATAATAATCACGATCACCGGCAGCACATACAGCGGGAAATATTGCACCAGGATGGTATGGCGCGGTACCACGATCCGCTCAGCGAGCTGCTCACGGGATAACCCTTCTGCGCCTTTGGCCTGCTCGAGGATCAGCTGATCCTCAATCCCCTCGCGAAGAAATTTCGCCTGCCTCGCCATCCGCGCGCCGGAGGCCTGCAGCGCCATGCCGACAAAAACCAGAATGAAGATGATCCAGAAGCCGATGTTCAGGCTGTGGTGGAAATCCGGCAGCGGCGAGTTGTACCAGAAAAAGTTCAGGAATGGCGTGTTAAAGCGCATCATCTCAATCATGACATGCGCAAAATCCATCATTACCGCGTCAATGCCGGGTTTCTTTTCACTGTGCTCATACATAAATTTGAGCACAGAAATCAGCGTCGACAGCACGGCGGGAATAAAGATAACCCATCCCAAAATGCGTTTGATAACCGCTATGCGTCCAGCTTGTTGGTACGTCATGAGTTCCCCTTGTTAAAGACGCGTTGGTGATTCGCCTGCCGCCTGTTGCGTGGTGCAGGCGCTCCTCGCTTACCCGAATGAGTCGGGTATAAGTCTATCTTCCGCGGCGAATTTCGCCCAATAACGCGCGGTATGATATACCATGAATGCCGATTCGTTTATCTGATTACGCAACAGGAGAAGGACATATGTCAGCGAAGCGCCGCATTGAGGCCGCGATTTTTGATATGGACGGGTTGCTGATTGACTCTGAGCCGCTCTGGGATCAGGCGGAGGTCGAGGTCATGGAAAGCCTGGGGGTGGATACCCGCCGCCGCGATGAACTGCCCGACCTGCTTGGTCTGCGAATCGACCTTGTGGTGGATCTGTGGTATGCCCAGCAGCCGTGGCACGGCGTCGATCGCGCAGAAGCCACCGCGCGCATTATCCGCCGGGCCATCGAGCTGGTGGAAGCCTCACGCCCGCTGCTACCGGGCGTACGCGAGGCGGTGGCCCTGTGTAAAGCGCAGGGCTTGAAGGTGGGCCTGGCCTCGGCCTCGCCGCTGGTGATGCTGGAGAAAGTGCTCAACATGTTCGAACTGCGCGACCAGTTTGATGCGCTCGCCTCCGCGGAACATCTGCCCTGGAGCAAACCGCACCCGCAGGTATACCTCAACTGCGCCGCAGCCCTGGGAGTCGACCCGCAGCGCTGCGTCGCGCTGGAGGATTCGGTCAACGGCATGATCGCCAGCAAAGCCGCGCGCATGCGCGCTATCGTGGTACCGGAAGCGGAGAACAGCCGCGACCCGCGCTTTGTGCTGGCGGACGTCAAGCTCCCGTCACTGCAGGCCCTGACTGCGGAAGCCCTGCTCGGGTAAGGCCGCTGGCGGGTGACGCGATCGCTGTCACGCCGCCGGCAATAAATTCAAAACAACGTTTCATTTTTATTGTAATTTTGTTTTCCTGCCTCTATGCTGGTCACAGGTGGCGTCATCGTACGCCTGAAGATCAGCTGACAGAGGTGAATATGGTACTGAACGCCTTAGACCTGACGGGTAAGGTCGCCATCGTGACCGGTTGCGATACCGGACTGGGACAGGGAATGACGCTGGGCCTGGCGCAGGCCGGGTGCGATATCGTCGGCATCAACCGTAAAATTCCCCATGACACGGCAGCACAGGTTCAGGCGATGGGTCGCCGCTTTCATGCCATTCAGGCGGATCTCAGCCTTCAGGATGAGATGAGCGTGCTGGTCGACCTGGCGGTCGCGGCGATGGGTCGGGTCGATATTCTGGTCAATAACGCCGGGATTATCCGCCGCCATGATGCCCTGACCTTCACGGAAAGCGACTGGGACGCGGTGATCGATCTGAATCTCAAAGCGGTTTTCTTTCTCAGCCAGGCGGTCGCCAGGCAGTTCATTCGCCAGGGCGATGGCGGAAAAATCATTAACATCGCCTCGATGCTCTCGTTTCAGGGTGGGATCTGCGTCCCCTCCTACACCGCCTCGAAAAGCGGCGTGCTGGGTTTGACCCGTCTGCTGGCCAACGAATGGGCCGGCCAACGCATCAACGTCAACGCCATTGCGCCAGGATATATGGCCACCAATAACACCCAGGCGCTGCGCGAAGATGAAGAACGTAACCAGGCGATCCTCGAGCGCATTCCCGCCGGTCGCTGGGGAGAACCCAAAGACCTGCAGGGGCCGGTGGTGTTTCTCGCCTCGGCCGCCGCCGACTATATTAACGGCTATACGCTGGCCGTCGATGGAGGATGGCTGGCACGCTGAGAATTTGTGACAAAGAGTTACACCGTCACCTCTTCCGTACACTGTATAAAAACCCTATACTGTATGAATCGACAGTTTAGGGTGTGTTATCATGACGGCGGAAGGCCATCTCTTCTTTTCAATCGCCTGCGCAGTATTTGCCAAAAACGCAGAGTTAACGCCGGTGCTGGCGCAGGGCGACTGGTGGCATATTGTGCCCTCTGCGGTATTGACCTGCCTGCTGCCGGATATCGATCACCCTAAGTCGTTTCTCGGCCAGCGGCTGAGCTGGATCTCAAAGCCCGTGGCGCGGGCCTTTGGCCACCGCGGCTTTACCCACAGCCTGCTGGCCGTCTTTGGCGCGCTGACGCTGTTCTATCTGAAAGTGCCTGACAGCTGGATTGTCCCGGCGGACGCCCTCCAGGGCCTGGTGCTGGGCTATCTCAGCCACATCCTCGCCGATATGCTCACCCCCGCCGGGGTGCCGTTGCTGTGGCCCTGCCGCTGGCGCTTCCGGCTGCCGATCCTCGCGCCGCGCAAGGGTAACCAACTGGAGCGCGCTTTATGCATGGCGCTGTTCGTCTATGCCGTCTGGATGCCGCAGACGCTGGCGGACAACAGCGCAATACGCTGGTCTTCCGGAGTGATCAATTCCCTGCAAATCACCTTCAATCGCTTTATTAGTCACCAGAGTGGCCGATAAACCGTCGGAAAACGCCATTTGGTTATAACCCATTCCATTTGAATATAAGTCCTTGATAACGCCTTCTGCTAACCTTGCCGTCATAAGAGCTGGTTATCCACCAGCCCAGGTTATAAAAATATCAGGAGAACGGGGATGAACTTTCCATTAATAGCGAACGTAGTCGTGTTCGCCGTATTACTGTTTGCGCTGGGGCAAACTCGCCATAAACAGTGGAGCCTGGCCAGGAAAGTGCTGGTTGGTCTGGCCATTGGTGTGGTCTTTGGTCTGGCGCTGCAGCTGATCTATGGTTCGGACAGCCAGGTGCTGAAGGATTCCATCCAGTGGTTCAATATCGTCGGTAATGGCTATGTCCAGCTGCTGCAAATGATTGTGATGCCGCTGGTCTTCGCCTCGATCCTGAGCGCGGTGGCCAGGCTGCATAATGCCTCTCAGCTGGGAAAAATCAGCTTCCTGAGCATCGGCACTCTGCTGTTCACCACGCTTATCGCTGCGCTGGTTGGCGTGCTGGTGACCAATATGTTCGGCCTCACCGCCGAGGGTCTGGTTCAGGGCAGCGCAGAAACAGCCCGTCTGAACGCCATCCAGAGCAACTATGTGGGAAAAGTGGCCGATCTCAGCGTACCGCAGCTGATCCTTTCCTTTGTGCCGAAGAACCCGTTTGCTGACCTGACCGGGGCTAACCCGACCTCCATCATCAGTATCGTCATTTTCTCGGCATTCCTCGGCGTGGCAGCGCTTAAGCTGCTGAAAGAGGATGTGGAAAAAGGCCAGCGCGTGCTGACGGCCATCGATACCCTGCAGGGCTGGGTGATGAAGCTGGTTCGTCTGGTGATGCAGCTGACCCCTTACGGCGTACTGGCCCTGATGACCAAAGTGGTTGCCGGGTCGAATCTGCAGGACATCATCAAACTTGGCGGCTTCGTGGTAGCTTCGTACATTGCGCTGGGCATTATGTTTGTCGTCCACGGCCTGCTGCTGGCGATTAACGGCATCAGCCCGCTGAAGTACTTCCGTAAAGTCTGGCCGGTGATCACCTTCGCCTTCACCAGCCGCTCCAGCGCCGCGTCGATTCCGCTGAACGTGGAAGCGCAGACCCGACGCCTGGGCGTACCGGAGTCAATTGCCAGCTTCTCCGCCTCCTTTGGCGCCACCATCGGCCAGAACGGCTGCGCCGGTATCTACCCGGCCATGCTGGCAGTCATGGTCGCGCCGACCGTGGGCATTAACCCGCTGGATCCGATGTGGATTGCCACCCTCGTGGGCATCGTCACCGTCAGCTCGGCGGGCGTCGCCGGGGTGGGCGGCGGGGCCACCTTCGCCGCGCTAATCGTTCTGCCGGCGATGGGCCTGCCGGTGACCCTGGTAGCGCTGCTGATCTCCGTCGAACCGCTGATCGACATGGGGCGTACCGCGCTGAACGTTAACGGCTCAATGACCGCCGGGACCCTGACCAGCCAGTGGCTGCGCCAGACCGACAAGTCGATTTTCGATAGCGAAGAAGAGGCCGAGCTGGCGCATCGCTAAACGGTAAGCACAAAAAAACCGCTGATTATCAGCGGTTTTTTTATTTCTGCAGCAGACTCAGGCTTCAATCTCACCTTCCTGACGCACCTGGTTAGCCCAGCGCTGGGCCGACTCCGGCACGCTGAACGCTGGCGAGCGGCGAAAATGCTCCCCCATCAGCAGAAAGGCAACATACTTCCCGCGCAAAATCCAGACATCGCGAAAATGGTCCATTTTCACGGCATGTTCCGGAGGCGCAGGCTCCACGCGCGGCACGTAGCTAATGACAGGGCGATTTTGTTGGCGCAATGGTTTCATAACAAATGGATTCACTAAACAGAGCGGGAAACAGAAACCTCTATCATAGCCGATTGTGGGCCCGTTCGTCGCCCCCCTGCCGCCGATGCGCATTTTAGGATAACTCCCTGCCCCTGCGCCGAGCGCAGGCAGCGTAATGTTCTATAGTTAGAAGGGTTTTGGTTTATCAACGACCACTTTTAGCAATGAAAGCAGGAGACGAGTAATGTCTGATAAGCACCCAAACCCTCACCACCAGCAGGCACCGGTCCACGACAGCGAGGAAGCGAAACCGGGGCTCGACTCGCTGGCGCCGGATGACCAGGAGTGGCGCCCCACGCCGAAACCCACCGCCCCAGGCGCCGAACCGACCGCCCCCGGCAGCCTGAAAGCACCGGAAACCCACAGCAGCAAACTTGACGCCCTGGAGCCGCAGCGTAAAGGCGGAGAAGACTATCCGCTGACCACCAACCAGGGCGTACGTATTGCCGACGATCAGAATTCGCTACGCGCCGGCGCCCGCGGCCCAACGCTGCTGGAAGATTTCATTCTGCGGGAGAAGATTACCCACTTTGACCATGAGCGAATTCCGGAGCGTATCGTTCATGCCCGCGGCTCTGCCGCCCACGGTTACTTCCAGCCCTACAAAAGCCTGACAGCGTTGACCAAAGCCGATTTTCTCTCGGCAGCCGATAAGATCACCCCGGTCTTTGTGCGCTTCTCCACCGTGCAGGGCGGCGCGGGGTCGGCGGACACCGTCCGCGATATTCGCGGCTTCGCTACCAAGTTTTACACTGACGAAGGGATTTTTGACCTGGTCGGCAACAACACACCGGTCTTCTTCATCCAGGACGCGATGAAGTTCCCCGATTTTGTCCACGCCGTGAAGCCTGAACCCCACTGGGCCATCCCGCAGGGACAGAGCGCCCACGATACTTTCTGGGACTATGTCTCCCTGCAACCGGAAACGCTGCACAATGTGATGTGGGCGATGTCGGATCGCGGCATCCCGCGCAGCTATCGCACCATGGAAGGCTTTGGGATCCACACTTTCCGTCTGATCAACGCCGAGGGCAAAGCCACCTTCGTTCGCTTCCACTGGAAACCGGTGGCCGGCAAGGCGTCGCTGGTGTGGGATGAAGCGCAGAAGCTGACCGGTCGCGACCCCGATTTTCATCGCCGCGACCTGTGGGAGGCCATCGAAGCCGGGGACTACCCGGAATTTGAGCTTGGCCTGCAGCTCATCCCCGAGGAGAACGAGTTTGATTTTGACTTCGATCTGCTCGATCCCACCAAGCTGATCCCCGAGGCGCTGGTGCCGGTCTTACGGGTTGGCAAGATGGTCCTCAACCGCAATCCGGACAACTTCTTTGCCGAAAACGAACAGGCGGCCTTTCATCCCGGGCATATCGTACCGGGCATTGATTTCAGCAACGATCCGCTGCTGCAGGGGCGCCTCTTCTCTTACACCGACACGCAAATTAGCCGCCTGGGTGGGCCGAACTTCCATGAAATCCCCATCAACCGTCCAACCTGCCCGTATCACAATTTCCAGCGCGACGGGATGCACCGGATGGACATTGACACCAATCCGGCCAACTATGAGCCCAACTCCATTAACGACAACTGGCCGCGCGAGACGCCGCCAGCGGCCAAACGCGGCGGCTTTGAGTCCCTCGCCGAGCGCGTCGACGGCGAAAAAATCCGCCAGCGCAGCCCTTCGTTCGGCGAATATTACGCCCAGCCGCGTCTGTTCTGGCTGAGCCAGACGCCGATTGAGCAGCAGCATATTATCGATGGTTTCAGCTTTGAACTCAGCAAAGTGGTCCGCACCTGGATCCGCGAGCGGGTGGTCGATCATCTGGCCCACATTGATACTAAGCTGGCGGAAGCGGTCGGGGCGAACTTAGGTATCGAACTGAGCGACGATCAGCGTAACATTACCCTGCCTTCCCCGGTCAACGGCGTGGAGAAAGATCCCAGCCTCAGCCTCTACGCCGACGCCGAAGGGGATGTGAAAGGCCGTGTAGTGGCCGTCCTGCTCAACGAACGCACCTCGGCGCAGGATCTGGTCCATCTCCTGCAGGCGCTGCAGGCCCAGGGCGTGCACAGCAAGCTGCTCTACTCGCGGATGGGCGAAGTCATCGCCGACGATGGCTCTCCCCTGCCGATCGCCGGCACCTTCGCCGGTTCCCCATCGCTGACGGTGGATGCGGTAGTGGTGCCTGGCGGCGACCTCAGCGCCCTGAGCCAGAGCGGCGACGCGCGCTATTACCTGCTGGAAGCCTATAAGCATCTGAAGCCGATTCTGCTGGCAGGGGATGCGCGGCAGCTGACGTCCGTTCTGCAGGTCCCAGCCCAGGGTGAAGAGGGGGTCATCGTCACCGATGCTCTCGACACGCCAGCGGCGGACACACTGCTCGCCCTGATGACGGCGCATCGCGTGTGGTCGAGAAGTCCAAAAATCGCCGCTATTCCGGCGTAGTAAAAAGCCCGGCACACGGTGCCGGGCTTGATTCACTTTCCCTTTCCCCCATCGGGCTTACACGTCGCGGTAGGTTCCCAGACGATAACCCCGGTCGGCTACCGCCGCTTTCAGCGCGGCAGACGTCAGCACATCAAGCTCACCCAGCCGCGGGTAGCAGTAGGCGCTGCCCATAATGGTCTGATCGACAAAAGCCGGATGACACATCACCTCCAGGGAACGCTCCCCGCGGGCGATTGAGGCATCCAGCGTCTGCAGAAACAGTTCCTCAGAGACAGCTTCGCCGTAAAACTCGCTGCTGAAGCCTGCGCTGCTGCGCGCCGCCTGTTGATCGAGCCCACTCTGCGCCGCCACCTGGCGGTCAATACGTAACGCGATACCCTTCTCGCGGGCAAAGGCCGCCACGATGGGATAGATCGGGGCGATCATATGCACATGGTGGTGGCTGTCGAGATGCGTCGGCTCATGACCGAAGAGATCGACAAAACGACGGTACTGACACGCCAGCTCGTGGGCGATCTCCTCCAGCGGCAGGCGACCTTCTTCTGCCTGCTGCCAGATCCATTTGCCCAGCCGGCCTTCGCGGGTTAATCCCGGCATGGCCGACAGCGGCTCGCCCAGCGTCAGCACAAAGTGCATGCCGACCGCCAGCTCCGGGGTACTGCGGCTTAGCTGGGCGGCGTGGTCAATGGCCGCGCCGTTGACCAGCGCCGTGGTCGATGTCACCACGCCGTTGCGGCAGGCCTCGATAATGCCGTAGTTCTGCCCTTTACTGAGGCCGAAGTCGTCGGCATTGACGATCAATACGCGTTCCATTGGCCGCTCCTGTTAAGATTTCAGTTTTTCGATAGTCGCCGCAAAGTTCGGCAGCCATTTTTCATGCGCCAGAATCATCTCCCGCGCCAGCTGCTCGGCGTCACGATCGGAATGGATCAGCGGGCTTAAGTTCAGCGCCAGCAGCACATCATTCAGCTCGCCGCTGATCGCCGCCTGGCTGGCCGCCACTTCGAACCCCTTGATGGTGTAGATAAGCCCCAGTACCTTCTCATCGAAATGGGTGATGCGCGGCGTCGGCTTCGCGCCGTCGCGACCTAAGGTGCAGCTCATCTCGACCGCCCAGTCCGCCGGGATATTATCCACGTGGCCATGATGCGGGATATTCACATAGTGCTCAGTCTGCTTGTCGTTATAGATAGCGTTGATCACTTCGCAAGCGGCATCGGAGTAATAGGCGCCGCCGCGCTGCTCCAGCTCCTTCGGCTTGACCTTGAGATCCGGATTTTTATACAGCTCGAACAGCTGTTTCTCCACCTTCTGCACCACCTGGGCGCGCGCGCCGCCCTTATAGTACTCGCCCATCTCAATCGCCAGCATCTCTTTTGGCTTAAAGTAGTAGAGCAGATAGGAGCATGGGATCAGGCGCAGGGAGCGGATCAGCCCCTCGCTAAACGGCAGGTCGAAAATATTTTTCACAGAGTTCGCGGTCAGGCGGCCAGAGGCCACGCCGTCCAGCAGTTCATCGAAGCGCGAGACGCCGTTAACCAGCACGTCGCGGACGAACACCAGATGATTCAGACCGAACAGGTCGATATTCAGCTCATCGCTCGGGCTGAGCTGCAGCACGTCGGTGATGAACATCTTCATGCCGATAGGAATGTTGCACACGCCGATAAAGCGTTTGAAACTGGTGTGGCGATAGACCGCCTCGGTGACCATGCCCGCCGGGTTGGTGAAGTTGATGATCCACGCGTCCGGGCAAATCTCCTGCACATCTTTTACGATATCGAAAATCACCGGGATGGTGCGCAGCCCTTTAAACAGCCCACCCGCCCCGTTGGTCTCCTGGCCCAGGTAGCCGTGGCTCAGCGGAATACGCTCATCTTTTTCACGCGCCTTCAGCTGGCCCACGCGCAGCTGGGTGGTGACAAAATCCGCGCCCTGCAGCGCCGCACGGCGATCCAGCGTTTTATAGACCTTCATCGGCACGCCGGCTTTTTCCACCATCCGCTCGCACAGCGCATGGATAATATCGAGCTTCTCCTGGCCCTCTTCCACGTCCACCAGCCACAGTTCAGTGACCGGCAGTTCATGGTAACGTTTCAGAAAGCCTTCCAGTAATTCCGGGGTATAGCTGCTGCCGCCGCCAATAGTGACTACTTTTAATTTCTGGCTCATCTTTTTCTCCCTTGGGCGCTACGCCTGGACGCAGGCCGCTCTCCGCAACAATGCGGACAGTTAACTTGAATGATTTTCGGTATAAACCGGGCGGCTAAAACCGCGCGGGTTTAATTAATACTGGTCAAATGTTTGCGATAACTGCTCGGCGTAAACGACGTCAGTTTTTTAAAGGTTTTAATAAACAGGCTCGGGCTACTGTAGCCGGATTCATACGCAATATCCGTCACCGAATAGTTGGTAATTTCCAGCTGTTTTTTGGCAAAGTTAATACGGATATCATTAATTATCTGCATCGGCGTTTTACCATAATAGCGCTGGGTCGCCCGGGTTAAATATTCCTGCGTTTTTCCCGAGAGACGAACCATATTCTCAAGCGCGCCCTCCCCGAATTTCAGCTTATCGTGCATGGCCTCAACGGTATTTTTTAGCCATTGCGGAATAACATCGGCAACCGGCTCTTCGCGATAGTGGCGTAAACGGTTAATGACATAAAAGGAAACCAGCTCGATAAATTCGTCAAATTCCGTTTCGCGAAAATTGAGTGAGGCGATGACCGACTCAACGTAGCCGAGAAAAGCGCTCTGCACGGCGTAAACCTGCGAGGCCACCAGGCCAAACGGCAGCAGCGGCAGATAATGTTTCTCAAAGAAGCGTCTGCTGATGCCGACGTTAAGGATGCGCGTCGCCCCAAATTCGTAAAAGCTCTGGTGGTGCGAACCCATCGGGATAAAGACGAAATCCCCGCGCTCCAGCAGCACCCGTTTGCCATTGATCTCCTGGTAATAGCGCCCGGTTAATACCACGGTAAATTCGTAGTAATCATGCTGGTGAAGCCCGCTCACGCTTTCCGTTTTGTTATAGATGACCACATGAAAGTTCTTCCCGTTGAACAGCTGTTGTTCTCTGGCGGTACTGATCTCGGTGGTCATCATCCTGGGCTGCCTCATCGTCGCGATGGCCTATTGTACCTTCTCGTGCAGCTCAATCAATTCGGCGACCAGCTCACGGGCCAGCATCGAGGTCATCAGATGGTCCTGAGCATGCACCAGCACCAGGCTGACCTTCATTTTGCCTTCGCCCTCGTCGCTTTCGATAAGCTGGGTCTGCACGCGATGCGCCTCGCTCAGCGCCTGGCGCGACTGCTCCATCATCGCTTTCGCCGCGGCAAAATCGCCCTGCTTCGCCTGCTTCAGCGCGCCATAGGCCAGGCTGCGGGCCTGTCCGGAGTTGATAATCAACCCCATCACCACCTCTTCGAGGTCATTTTCCGGGGTTTCTACCGCGTCGATGTTGTCCAGATCAAACATAATATTTCCCTCATTTATCAGGCGGTACGGGGCACTGCCCGTACCGCGCGGTATCAGAATTTCAGTGCGTTAGCGATGTCTTCTTCGCTCTCTTCCTGCTCGATGACGGTCTGCGCTTTATTCGACAGCACCACAAACGGCAGGTAGACCAGAGTCGCGACGCCAAGGTTGAACAGGGCCACCAGCAGGGCGGCCACGCTGCCGTTACTGTTAAAGAACGCTCCCAGACCGGTCGGCATGGTCCACGGCGCCAGGTTGGTCACCGGTGGGATAATCCCCAGGCTGTAGGCCGCCAGCGTAATGGCCGCCAGAATCGGCTGGACCAGCACGAAGGGGATGAACATCACCGGGTTCATAATGATCGGCAGACCAAACAGAATCGGTTCGTTAATCTGGAAGATGCCTGACGGCAGTGCCAGCTTCGCCACCTGACGATGGTCAGCGCGACGGGAAGCGATAAAGATGGCGATAATCAGACCCAACGTTGCCCCGGAGCCACCCAGCAGGATGTAGGAGTCGAGCATCGGCTTGGCCCAGAAGTGGAACTGTTTGCCTGCTTCGATAGCCGCATCAACCGAGCCGTACTGGTTGTACAGCGCGATGTTTTCCAGCGCCCACGGGGTCATGATGCCGTTATCCAGCGCCGTCAGCGCCAGGGAACCGTGCACACCGAAGAACCACAGCAGGGAGTTAAAGATAACGTATGCCCAGCCGACCACGCTGCCCATCGCCGCCAGCGGCGTGGAGATCGAGTCCATGATGATCTGGTGGAAGTTGCTGCCGTAGCTCGACAGGGCCCACGAGATAATGCCGAAGATAGAGAGGATCAAGAAGCCCGGGATCAGCGCGGAGAAAGAGCGCGATACTGACCCTGGCACGCTGTCCGGCAGTCTGATCACCCAGTTACGACGGATCACGAAGGTAAACAGTTCCGCGACAACCAGACCGATAATCATCCCGGAGATGATGTTCTGCCCGCCCAGCCAGTTGGCGCCCACCGCATAGGCTTCGCCCACGCTATACGGGGTCACGGTCATGAAGGCCGCCACCGCCAGCAGGCCCGCGGCCATCGGGTCGACTTTGCGCTCTTCCGCCAGCGCGGAGCCGATAAAGAACGGCGCCATCAGCGACATAATGCCGAGGGTACCGTTATAGACGTTCCCGCCGATAGCCTTAAAGCCGTTTAAGGTTTCAATGGTGGAGGCATCCAGTCGAATGCCCATAGAATAAAAGAAAGAGCCTTCGCCGAAGCTCAGAAAAACGTTGTTAATTAATACAAACATGGCCCCGGCGAGGGTCAACGGCATTAACTTAATAAATCCGTTTTTAATCGCATTAATATGCGGCTGCTTTCCTATTTTCACTGCAAAAGGAAGGAGTACCTTTTCAAGCGAGTCGATCACTTTACTCATAGTCAATACCCTTAAAAGCCGCAATAAACTATTACGGCGATGATGTATGAAATTACTCTTTGACGGGAAAATAAACTCTTTATTTTTTGACGTCCGGCAACAGGGTGCCGCCAGGCGTCAAAATACATCGAGTTTTAAAAGTTAAAATTATTGTGCTGCAGCTTTCTTAATGGCCGCGACGGCGGCTTTCAATACACCTAAACCATCCACCTTGCCATACAGAAGAGAATCGATGACTTCTACCGGTTTATTCGGCAGCAGGCGCTGAATTTCCGGTAACATATACGCAATTTGTGGTCCTAATAATACCACGTCGGCTTCCGGTCCCTTTTCACCTGCCAGGGTTTCGGGATAGGCTTCAATAATGACCGGGACTTCGTATTTTTCTGCCTGCGCGCGCATTTTGGAGACCAGCAGTGATGTAGACATGCCTGCCGAGCAGAAGAGATAAATGTGTTTCTTTTCCATGAACGCTTCCTCAATGTGTGAGACCAGGGCCTTCAGCAACCGCTGAGAGCCGGTAAGACTGGTAACATCCGGTTAATTCTGTTTATGGGTTGAGTATACGGCAAGCTGAGCCGCCAGGATAATTCGCTGTTGAACAGAATTGTCTCTCATTGACCTCTGGTTTTGACTACCCTCACATTTTCACCCAAATAATTCGCGCAATTAAATAAGCATCAGTACTCACAAAAAAGCCCGACCAGTGGTCGGGCTTACGTAGGGCTCAGTAAACAGTAGGAAGCTTACTTGGCGTTGCGCGGGTCAGTATCATACTCGGCGCAGGTCTGGTAGCCGGAGTTAATCACATGGCCGGTGTCGTCGAGGGCCACAAAGTAGGTCTCTACTTTACCATCCCGTTGACCGAGGATGTAGGTCTGGCAGGTGCCGCGGGCATGAACCATGGTCACTTCCGTTGAAGGTTTCCCAGCGATCTGCATCACCTGCTGACGCGACATCCCTTTCTTCACATCTTTCACCACCGGCTGGGTAAACTGGTCTTTGGTACGATCGTAAGCGGTACAGCCCGCCAGTAAGGTTAACGCGACGGTGACGCCCAGTATTCCTGCTAAGCTTTTGTTCATTTTGGTTCCTCTTTTCTACTGTGTAACGATAAGCCTGGAATAAATAGTGTTATTTTTCAAGCCGAACAGCGAAATCATGTCTGATTGTGTTATTGCGTAAACAGGATTGACGCGCCGCTGCCGACCGGCGGTTTCACCCGCGCAGTGGCATCTATAATGAAATCCTATGTCATTGATTGCCTTCTTTTCCGGCAGTCAAAACCCCGGTCCTTGTCGTTTCAGCGGCAAAGAGGTAGCTTTAAGCCAACAGCTTGCCAAACAGATTCACTTTCGGAGGGCGCGATGACGCTACAACAAGAGATTATTCAGGCGCTGGGCGCAAAGCCGCAGATTGATGTCGCCGGCGAGATCCGCCGCAGCGTCGATTTCCTGAAGTCCTACCTGCAGACCTACCCGTTTATTAAATCGCTGGTGCTGGGTATCAGCGGCGGCCAGGACTCCACCCTGACGGGGAAACTGTGCCAGATGGCGATTAATGAACTGCGTGCCGAAACGGGCGACAGCAGCCTGCAGTTTATTGCCGTTCGGTTGCCCTATGGCGTGCAGGCGGATGAGCAGGACTGCCAGGACGCCATCGCCTTTATCCAGCCTGACCGGGTGCTGACGGTGAATATCAAAGCCTCGGTACTGGCCAGTGAACAGGCGCTCCGCGAAGCGGGGATCGAACTGAGCGACTTTGTTCGCGGTAACGAAAAAGCCCGTGAGCGGATGAAGGCCCAGTACAGCATCGCCGGAATGACCAAAGGGGTGGTGGTCGGCACCGACCATGCGGCGGAAGCGATTACCGGCTTCTTCACCAAATATGGCGACGGCGGCACCGACATCAACCCAATTTTCCGCCTGAACAAACGTCAGGGCAAACAGCTGCTGGCCCATCTCGGCTGCCCGGAACATCTGTATAAGAAGCTGCCGACCGCCGACCTGGAAGACGATCGCCCCTCCCTGCCGGATGAAGTGGCCCTGGGTGTCACCTACGAGAACATCGACGATTATCTGGAAGGCAAAACGCTGGACCCCAGTATCGCTAAAACGATCGAAGGCTGGTATCTGAAAACCGAACACAAGCGTCGGCCACCGATCACCGTCTTTGACGATTTCTGGAAAAAATAGTCCCTCCCCGCCCCGGCCCGCGCCGGGGTTATTTTTTGCGCTTTTCGCCGCAAAAACCGCCTGCTATACTGGATAGATAGACAGTATCAGGAGTTATTGTGGCCAGAAAGCAATCTGCCCCGCGTCTGGAGTTTGAAGCGGCGGCGATCTATGAATATCCCGAACATCTTCGCCCGTGGCTGGAGGCGCTGCCAAAGCTGCCGGGCGTCTATCAGTTTCACGGCGACAGCGACACAATGCCGCTCTATATCGGTAAGAGCGTCAACCTTCGCAGCCGTGTGTTATCTCACCTGCGCACGCCCGAAGAGGCCGCGATGCTGCGTCAGTCGCGGCGTATCACCTGGCAGCGCACCGCAGGCGAGCTGGGAGCGCTGCTGCTGGAGGCGCGGCTGATTAAAGAGCAGCAGCCGCTGTTTAACAAGCGGCTACGGCGTAACAAGCAGCTCTGCGCCTGGCGACTTGCGGACCACCGGCCGCAGATTGTCTATGCCCGCGAGGTTGATTTCTCGCACCAGCAGCATCTCTATGGCCTGTTCGCCAACCGGCGGGCGGCGCTGCAGATGCTGCAGAGCCTTGCCGACGAACAGCGCCTCTGTTATGGCCTGCTTGGTCTGGAACCGCTCAGCCGCGGCCGCGCCTGCTTTCGCTCCGCGCTGGGCCGCTGCGCCGGCGCCTGCTGTGGAAAGGAGAGCGTGGAGGCGCACAGCGAGCGCCTGCTGGCGCAGATGAGTAAACTGCAGCTGGTGTGCTGGCCGTGGGCGGGGCCAGTGGCGCTGGAGGAGCGCGGCCCGGATATGACGCAGTATCACGTCATTCATAACTGGCTGTGGCTGGGCGCCGTCGACTCGCTCGACCAGGCCGCGGAGTTGACCCGTCTGCCCGCCGGATTCGACCAGGATGGTTACAAGATCCTCTGTAAGCCCCTGCTCAGCGGCAACTACCCGCTGCACCCGCTTGGCTGAGAAACCACCAATAAAAAAACCGCCGGCCCTGCCCAACGCCTGATGGCATTATTGGGCAAGACCGGCGGTCTTGATTCAGTTCGCTACATTATTCAGCAGGTGCAGGCATTTTACCTGCCGGCGCGTTGCGTTCTGTCAGATGCTTCTCAAAATTAGCATTGAACTGTTTTTTCTGCTCTGGAGTCAGAATGTTGTAGATCTTGTTCTGCGTTTCCAGGCGGGACAGCGCCATCGCTTTATGCTGCGCTTCCATCTTATCGATCTGCGCTTCCGCTTTCGCCTTATCGAAGGTGTCGCTGGCGATCAGATCGTGCATCGCGCGGCGTTCGTCGAGGGACGGACGCTTCATGTTCTCACGCTGGCTCTTCATGATGTCGCGGATCTGTTGCTTCTGCGCATCGGTCAGGTTCAGGCCTTTAAACATCATGTCATGCTGACCCGGGCCGCCTTTATGATGCATCATCATCGGCTTGCTGTCGCTCGGCGCGGTGGTGGTATCGGCGGCGTGTGCCAGGTTAGCCGCGCCCAGAGCCAGAGTAGAGGCAACAAACAGTGCAGTGAGTTTCTTCATCATTCAATCCTTACTTTACGTTATTCTTACGGCGCGTTGCCGTGTTGACGAGATTAACTTTACGACGTTAATCGTCAATTAGTCAGAGCAAGAGTAAAACAATGAAAGTGTAAAAAACAGTTTCTCGCCAATTATGGAGAAAATAAGGAATTTAGCCGAAGAATTGCAATAAAAAATAAATAACCCACTGTTTTGCAGAGAAATTATGGAGAGTATAAAGGAGGGGAGATTAAAAACAAAGCATTTTACCAGGAATAATCTGCAAATTTACACTGGCGCACGAAAAAATAAGATGGTGAAAAAAGACGCGCGAAATAAAGCAGGCCGCCCGGCGGACGGCTTGCCCTCAGGATAATTTCTCCAGCATCAGGCCGGCGCGCAGTCCCTTAGCCACTGTCGGATTGGGAAACAGGACATACTCCGGCTCAGGCCCCACCACATACCGCGTCTCGCCCTCCTCCGCCAGCAGCGTGCCGGGTTCGAAGGGGGTGAAGTTCAGCGTCTGATCCGCCATATGCAAGTGGAAATCATCGCTATGGCGGGTGATCTGCTGTACCACCCGGTAGCGCAGCGGCGCCGGGGCGTCGGCAATGGCCAGATCCCCCACCAGCAGCCGGGAAAGCGCGCCTTCGGCGGCGGCAAACTGCGTCAGATCGTTTTCACCCAACGGCAGCGCTTTGCCCAGCTCAAGGGTGCAGGCCAGCGCCGCGAACCGTTCGCAGCTGAAGTGGGTAAAGGTCCCGCCTGGCTGACGATGAAACACCAGCGCCTCCAGCCCGGCGCCGCCCAGCCAGTGAAGAAAATCCTCCTCCCACGGCGTATCGCGGGCCGGGAGCACGCCGAAGCGCGGATGTAGCGACCCGCGGATCGCGGTATGCAGATCGAGGTGCCAACGAGGACCATCGTGGTCGCGATAGAAGCGGGCCACCGCCTGCTCCAGCCGCTGCGCCCGCTGCGTCTCCTCACTGAGCGGAAACTGCCGCCAGCGCTCGCCAAACATCCGGTTCATATCACTGTGCAGATAGCGCTTATTCGCCCGCAGCGCCGGTGGGTTGCCAACGATCACCAGCAACCGCCAGCGCAGCGGGAGTGCCTCCCGGACCAGTCGCTGCACCAGGTGGTCGACTATCTCCACCGGTGCCGTTTCGTTGCCATGAATGGCGCAGGAGAGTACCAGCCCGCGCTCGCAGCGCGCATGCGGCGTCAGCTCGAGGATCCCCTCACCCAACCAGTGCCAGCGAAAGTGCGCCGTCTCGCCGTGAAAATGGTGGGGCAAACGCCCCGCCAGGGTTAATGCCAGAAAATGTTCCACCGCGCCCCCTTATTGCTGAAATGGATAAACCGAACCGAGCTGCAGGATCTGGGTCAACCGATCCAGCGCGTCACGCCCTTCCCGCAGCAGTTGCGGGTCGGCGAGGTCGGCCTGGGTAAGGCGATCGCGATAGTAGCGATCCACCCAGTCATTGAGGGTGGCAAACAGCGTATCGTTCATCAGTACGTGCGGATTGACCGCCTGATACTCCTCGGCCGTCAACACCACCCGCAGGCGCAGGCACGCCGGACCGCCGCCGTTGGCCATACTCTCGCGCAGATCGAACACCTGTAGCGCGGCGATGGGGTTGTCCCCGGCCAGCAGCTCATTGAGGTATTCCCAGACGCCGGCATGCTCCTGCGCTTCGTGGGGCAGGATCAGCGCCATGCTGCCATCCGCCCTGCTCAGCAGCTGGCTGTTGAACAGATAGGTGGCAACCGCCTCTGCCACCGTGACCCGACTGGCGGGGACCACCAGCGGCGTAAAACCCGGCACCCGCTGCGCCAGCTGCTGGAGAAGCGCGGTCTGGTCGGCAAAGGCCTGCTCATGGCAGAACAGGACCTGACGATTGCTCACCGCGATGACATCGTTATGGAACACTCCCGTGTCGATCGCCGCCGGATGCTGGCGAGCGAAGATCAGTTGGCGAGGATTGACCTGATTGAGGCGCGCCACCGCCTGGCTGGCCTCAAGGGTTTGCCGCGCCGGATAGCGACGCGGCGCCTCATCGCTCCCCCGGCGGCGGCCATAGACAAAGAGCTGGACGCCGGGGGCGCCATACTCGCCGCCGAGACGGTTATGGTTCGCCGCCCCTTCGTCGCCAAACCAGGCCGAGGCGGGCAGCGCCGGGTGGATGGCAAATCGCGTGCGGTCGGGGAATATCGCCTGCAGCAGCACCTCTGTGGTCGGTGCTTCGCTGGCGCGGTGGAATTTATCCTGCAGATTCGCCACCGTCAGGTGCACCAGGCCATCCAGCGAATCGGCGGAGGGACAGACCGTCGCCGCGTTCGCCACCCACATTGCCGAGGCCGAACTCACCGCCGACAGCAGATCCGGATCCTGCTGCGCCGCCCGGGCCACCACCTGCTCATCGCTGCCGCTAAAGCCCAGCTGCCTCAGGAGTGGCACATTGGGCCGCTCCTGAGGCGGGATCACTGCCTGCGGGTAGCCGGCGTCGGCGAGGGCTTTCATTTTTTTCAGCCCTTGCTTTGCCGCCAGCTGCGGGTTCGACACCCGGTGGCGGTGCCGGGTGGAAGCCTCGTTGCCAAAGGAGAGCCCGGCGTAGTGATGGGTCAGCCCGGGCAGACCGTCAAAGTTGACTTCGCGGGCGGTCATGACGCCTCCCCGGCCAGAAAGTCGAGCCCCGGGTTCAGGCTGGCGGGCAGCGTCAGGGTCGGCGATTCAAGGCTGGCCATCGGCCAGGCGCAATAATCGGCGGCATACCAGGCCCCCGGACGATGGTTACCGGACGCCCCGGTGCCGCCGAACGGCGCGGTACTCGCCGCCCCGGTCAGCGGTTTGTTCCAGTTGACTATCCCTGCCCGCGCCTCGAGCAGCAGTCGATCAAACTTCTCCCGTTCCGGAGAGATTAACCCACAGGAGAGGCCGAAGCGGGTGGCGTTGGCTAAGGCAATCGCCTCCTCGAACGTGTCGTAGCGCCAGACGCCAAGCAGCGGGCCAAACACCTCTTCATCTTCAACATTGGCCACGTCGCTCATGTCGACAATCCCCGGCGTTAGCAGCGACGTTCCGGCCTGCAATAAACGTGGCTCCAGCAGCGTGACCGCGCCAGCGGCGACCCGCTGCAGCCAGGCCTGATGCACTTTCTGCGCGGCCGGTTCAGAGATAAGCCCGCCGAGAAACGGCTGCGGCTCGGCGTCCCACGCCGCCGGGATCAGCCGCTGGCTCACCGTCACCAGCCGGGAGAGGAAGGCATCGCCCGCCTCGCCGCGCCGGACCAGCAGACGGCGGGCGCAGGTGCAGCGCTGGCCGGCGGTAATAAAGGCGGACTGGATGGTCAGATGCACCGCGGCATCCACGTCCCGCGGATCGTCGACGATCAGCGGGTTATTGCCGCCCATCTCCAGCGCGAGGATCTTCTGCGGCTGCCCGGCCAGCTGGCGATGCAGATGAAAACCGGTGGTTGAGCTGCCGGTAAACAGCAGCCCGTCGATATCCGCCTGACCGCTGAGCGCCTCGCCGGTTTCCCGACCGCCCTGCACCAGGTTGAGCACCCCGGCGGGCAGGCCGGCCTGCTGCCATAGTTTCACCACCGCTTCGCCGCTGCACGGGGTGAGTTCGCTGGGTTTAAAGACCACAGTATTGCCCGCCAGCAGCGCCGGTACGATGTGCCCGTTCGGCAGATGGCCGGGAAAGTTATAGGGGCCAAACACCGCCAGCACGCCGTGCGGCCGGTGACGCAGCGTGGCGGCGCCGTCGGGCAGATCGCTGTGCTGTTCGCCGGTGCGGACGTGGTAGGCCTTCACCGAGATCGCCACCTTGTTGATCATCGCCGTCACTTCCCCGGCCGCCTCCCAGCGCGGCTTTCCGGTCTCGGCGCCGATCATCGCCGTCAGCTCAGCCTTACTGGCCTCCAGCAGGGCGGCAAACTTTTCAACAATCGCCTGACGGGCGGCAAACGGCAGCCGCGCCCAGGCCGGGAACGCCTGGCGGGCAGCCGCCACCGCCTCAGCAACCTGCCCGGCATCCGCCGCTTCGCCCTGCCACACAACCTTCAGGTTAACCGGATCCTGTTTACTGAAACCTGGCCCACGACCGGGCCGCCACTCGCCATTAATCCACAGACTCATGCGGTTTTCTCCTCAGGGATCAGGCGCACCATGCGCACCTGGTCGCCGGCATGACACTTCAGCATATCCAGTTCGCGGGCGCTGAGGGTCAGGGTGTCGCCATCCGGGTCGGCATGCACCAGCAGAGCGCGGAACTGGTGATACTGTTCATTCGCCACCAGGCACAGCGGCCAGTCACCGGGTGGGGTTTCACCGGCCTCGGTGGTCACCAGACGGCTTTTGCGGATCGCCCGCACCCTGTCGATGTCGCACTCCAGAGTCGGGCCGCCGTCGAAAATATCGATGTAGTTCAGGTAGCGGAACCCCTCTTTCTCCAGCACCGTCCGGGCCGGGGCGGTCTGCGGATGAACCTTGCCGATCACCGCCTGCGCCTCAGGGGAAAGGAAATCGATATACAGCGGATGCTTGGGCATCAGGGCGGCAATGAAAGCCTTCTGTCCGGTGCCGCACAGGTAGTCGGCGCGGGAAAACTCCATGGCGAAAAAGCGTTTGCCCAGGCTCTCCCAGAACGGCGAGTAGCCCTGCTCGTCAATCACCCCGCGCATCTCGGCGACCACCTTCTCATTGAAGCGCTCGCGAAAGGCGGCCATAAATAAGAGGCGCGATTTCGACAGCAGATAGCCATTGCCCTCTTTGCGCCACTGCGGGTCGAGGAACAGGGTACACAGCTCACTGCTGCCGGTATGGTCGTTGCTGAGAAACAGCGTCGGCAACGCCTGATAGACGTTGAGCTCCTTCGAGGCATGGACCTGGGTGCCGACCCGGTAGTTATACCAGGGATCGTTGAGCCCCACCGCCACCTCGATCGCGCAGATGCCCACCACCGCGCCGCTTTCGCTCTCCTCCAGCACAAAGACATAGCCCTGCTCGCTTTTCGGTAGCTCGCCGCGCCAGGTCTGCTGCGAGCGGGCGATCCGCGCCGCGAGGGTCGCTTCATCCACCGGCAGCGAGGTCAGCCCGCCGCCGGTCTCCGCTGCCAGCTTCAGCAGCCCGGGCAAATCGCCCGGCTCCACCGGTCGAATAACCATCATGATGAGACTCCTGCCACGAAACGCGCGCAGGCCCGCTCGACGCGATCCAGCCCGCTATTCACCTCTTCTTCACTGACGTTCAGCGCCGGCGCAAAACGCACCACATTAGCGCCGGCGATCAGGATCATCACCCCCTCTTCCGCCGCCAGGTTGCTGAGCGTTTTCGCCTTCCCGGCCCAGGCGTCGTTCAGTACGCAGCCGAGCAGCAGTCCCAGGCCGCGGATCTCCTTGAACAGACCATAGCGGGCGTTGATCGCCTGCAGACGCTCGCAAAACCACTGGTGGCGCTGTCTGACGCCGGAGAGGACTTCCGGGGTGTTGACGATCGACAGCAGCTCGCCGGCCACCGCCCCGGCCAGCGGGTTGCCGCCGTAGGTGGTGCCGTGGGTACCGACGGTCATCACGCTGGCGCAGGCCTCTGTCGCCAGCAGCGCGCCGATAGGGAAACCGCCGCCCAGCGCTTTGGCGGTGGTCAGCACATCGGGCGTCACGCCGTAGTGCATATAGGCATACAGCTCGCCGGTGCGCCCGACCCCGGTCTGCACTTCATCGAAAATCAGCAGGGCGTTGTGCTGGTCGCAAAGCTGGCGCAGGCCGCGTAAAAACTCGACGTTGGCCGGCACCACGCCCCCTTCGCCCTGCACCGGCTCGACGATCACCGCGCAGGTTTGGTCATTGATTAAGGCCTTTGCCGACTCGAGATCGTTAAACACCGCATGCTGGATCTGCGGCGGCAGCGGGGCAAAATCCCGGGAGTAGGCCGGCTGACCGCCCGCCGAAACGGTGAACAGCGTCCGCCCGTGGAAGGCGTTCTGGAAAGCGACGATGCCGCTTTTCTCACTGCCAAAGCGATCGTGGGCATATTTACGCGCCAGCTTGAGCGCCGCCTCATTGGCCTCAGCGCCGGAGTTACAGAAGAAGACCCGGTCGGCGAAGGTGGCATCGATAAGCATTTTGGCCAGACGCAGGATCGGCTCATTGGTGTAGCCGTTGCCGGTATGCCAGAATTTGCTGGCCTGGTCAGTCAGGGCTTGCACCAGACGCGGATGGGCGTGCCCCAGCGCGTTCACGGCGATGCCGCCGGCAAAATCGATATACTCTTTGCCCTGCTGATCCCACAGCCGCGACCCGGCGCCCCGCACCGGAATAAACGCCGCTGGCGCGTAGACCGGCATCATCCATTCATCAAAGTGGTTACGCGTAATTGACTGAGACATATCGACCTCTTCCGGTAAATTAAAAGTAGCAATAATGTTAATAAATATGAGTTATTACGCTGTAAATGTAGATTGCACGGTTCGTGCCAGCCAGCGATAAAAATGCATAAACCGGTTGAGATAACGCAGAATCAAGGAGTTACAGCCGAACGCTATTCACATAAAATGCATATTTAGTGAATAAGTATCCGATAAAGGGGGATAAACAGTGATTAAAGAAGATAAGTTATGCAACGGTAAGATATAATTCTGTAATTGTGATCCTCTGCGAAATTTATCGTAGATATTTGCCCTCTTTTGGCGCGGCATGCCCGTAAAAGGGGCAACTACGGCACGCTCATGCGCAGCGATTGGCAGAATGACGCATCCGGTAGCAGCCAGCCAGGCGAATTTCTGCTACCATCCCTGCACTATTCACCTTGCACAGTGGCAGCGACTATGAAATTCGTCTCTTTTAATATCAACGGCCTGCGCGCCCGCCCACACCAACTGGCCGCCATCGTCGAAAAACACCAGCCGGACGTGATTGGCCTGCAGGAAACCAAAGTTCACGACGATATGTTCCCTCTCGAAGAGGTCGCCAAACTCGGCTATAACGTCTTTTATCATGGACAAAAAGGCCATTATGGCGTCGCGCTGCTGACCAAAGAGACGCCGATTGCCGTCCGCCGCGGTTTCCCGGACGATGGCGAAGAGGCTCAGCGCCGCATCATCATGGCGGAGATCCCGTCGCCTTTCGGCAACGTCACGGTGATTAACGGTTATTTCCCACAGGGTGAAAGCCGCGATCATGAAACCAAATTCCCGGCCAAAGCGGCGTTCTATCAGAATCTGCAGAACTATCTGGAGACCGAACTCAACAAAGAGAATCCGGTGCTGATCATGGGCGATATGAACATCAGTCCCACCGATCTCGATATCGGTATTGGTGAAGAGAACCGCAAACGCTGGCTGCGTACCGGCAAATGTTCCTTCCTGCCGGAAGAGCGGGAGTGGATGGATCGCCTGCTGGGCTGGGGCCTGGTGGATACCTGGCGTCAGGCTAATCCGGACAATCAGGAGCACTTCTCGTGGTTCGATTACCGCTCCAAAGGCTTCGACGATAACCGCGGGCTGCGCATCGACCTGCTGCTGGCCAGCCAGCCTCTGGCCCAGCGCTGCGTGGAGACCGGAATCGATTATGAGATCCGCGGAATGGAAAAACCGTCCGACCACGCGCCGGTGTGGGCCACCTTCCGGCCATAATTTACGCCCTTCTCTCGCCTCCCGCTGTGCGGGGGGCAGAATTTCCTGAGCAAAATCAACAAAGCGACGGTAAACCATTGTGACGGTCGTCGGAACAGGATACTGTCGCGCGCACTTTTTGATGTCCACTGCGTCCAGACTGTACAGGAGCACCCCTCATGCAAAAGAAGCCGTCATCAGGCCACTGGTAAAGGGCTGGGACTTCTCGCGCTGGTGGCCACGCTGGCCGTTATCAGCCATCGCGTCGGTCTCCACGATCTGCTGACTCACCTTCATCTGCTTCAGGACACCCTGCGCCATCAGGGCGCCTGGGGGTATCTGGTCTATGTCGCGCTGTTTATCATTGCCACCCTGTGTCTGATCCCCGGCAGCCTGCTGGTGATCGCCGGCGGGATGCTCTTCGGCCCGCTGACAGGTTCCCTGCTCTCGTTTGCCGCCGCCACCCTCGCCTCTTCGCTGTCGTTTTTAATCGCCCGCTGGCTTGGGCGTGACCTGCTGCAGCGCTATGTGGGCCATACCGCCGCCTTTCAGGCGATTGAGCGCGGTATCGCCCGCAGCGGCTGCGATTTCCTGATCCTCACCCGCCTGGTGCCGCTCTTTCCCTACAACATTCAGAATTACGCCTACGGCCTGACGGCGATCCCTTTCTGGCCCTTTACCCTGATCTCCGCCGTGACCACCCTGCCGGGCCTGGTCATCTATTCGGTCATGGCCAGCGAGCTGGCCCGCGAGGGCGTAACTCTCGCCTTCGCGCTCAAACTGAGCCTCGCCGGCGGGCTGCTGTTTGCCCTGGTGCAGATGGGCAAACGGTTTGCCCGCGCCCGCCGTATGGCAACGCCCGGCGAGGAGGTGCGCCATGACCCAACCTGATCGCCGTCACCTGCGCCGCGCCCGGCTGGCCCTTGCCGTGGTGGCCGTCGCCGGGCTGGCCGCCTGGTGGTGGTTCCCCGGCGGGCGAACCTTTCTGCAGCAGAGTCTGACGGCGTTAGCCTCCCTGGATCCGCAGCAGGTCAGAGGGTTTATCGCCGCCTGGGGGCCGCAGGCCGCGCTGGTCTCATTTGCGCTGATGATCCTCCAGGCGATCGTCGCTCCGCTGCCGGCTTTCCTGATTACCCTGGCGAACGCCGCCCTGTTCGGCGCCTTCTGGGGCGGTGCGCTGTCATGGTTCAGCGCCATGGTCGGGGCCGGGCTCTGCTTCTGCATCGCCAGAGCGCTGGGGCGCGAAGTGGTGGAAAAACTCACCGGCCGCGCGGTGCTGCGCAGCGTCGACGGCTATTTCACTCGCTTTGGCCCGCAGACGATCCTGGTCTGCCGCCTGCTGCCGTTTGTGCCGTTTGACCCGGTCAGCTATGCCGCCGGACTAACCTCGCTGCGCTTCTGGCCCTTTATGCTGGCCACCGGCGTGGGCCAGCTGCCGGCGACTATCGTCTATTCCTGGGCCGGGAGTCTGCTCACCGGGGGCACCTTCTGGCTGGCCACCGGGCTTTCGCTGCTTTTTGCCCTGGCGGTGGTCATCTCTATCGCCAAAAATATTTACCATGAACGTCATAAGAGATCGTCGCCATGAGCTTACCCCCGCTGGATTCTGTCCCCCTGATCCTTCGTCCGCAGGCCTGGCTGCACCGCCGGCATTACGGCCAGGTGCTGAGCCCAATTCGCTGGTGGGGACGGATCCCATGGCTGTTTTACCTGGTTTCGCTGTTCGTGGGCTACATTGAACGCCGCCGCTCGCCGCTGGATCCGGTGCTGCGGTCGCTGGTCAGCGCCCGCATCGCCCAACTGTGCCACTGTGAATTCTGTATCGATATCACCAGCATGACCCTCGCGGCGCGGAGCGGCAGCCAGGACAAGCTGCTGGCGGTCGCCGACTGGCGCAGCAGTACGCTGTTCAGCGAAAAAGAGCGTCTGGCGCTGGCCTATGCCGAAGCCGCCACCCAGACGCCGCCGGAGGTGGATGATGCCCTGCGCAGCGCGATGGCCGCGCATTTTGACGCCAGGGCGCTCACCGAGCTGACCGCCCTGATCGGCCTGCAAAATTTATCAGCGCGGTTCAATGCCGCGATGGCGATCCCGGCCCAGGGGTTGTGTCAGATGCCCACCTCTTCCCCGCAGAATAAGGAGTAACGATGCGCCGTTTGCGTGATTTCAGCCTCTGTCTGTGCCTGCTGCTGCTCTGGCCGCTGGCGGTTAATGCCAACGACAGCTGGCGGCAGATCCAAACGGAAGCCCGCGGGCAGACCGTCTGGTTTAACGCCTGGGGCGGGGACCCGGCCGTCAACCGCTATCTGGCGTGGGTCAGCGAGGAGGTCAAACGCCACTACGCGATCGACCTGCGTATTGTCCCCATCGCCGACGCCGCCGACGCAGTGAAACGCATCCAGAGCGAGGCGCAGGCCGGCCGTCGCCGGGGCGGGTCGGTGGATCTGCTGTGGATCAACGGCGAAAACTTTCGCACGCTTAAGCAGGCCAACCTGCTGCTCACCGGCTGGGCCGAATCGCTGCCCAACTGGCGCTTTGTCGATCTGCAAAAGCCGGTTCGGGAGGACTTTTCTGTCGCCACCGACGGTACGGAGTCGCCGTGGGGCAGCGCCCAGCTGACGTTTATCGCCCGCCGCGGGCAAACCCCGCAGCCACCCACCAGCCCGCAGGCGCTGCTGGCCTTCGCCAGAGCCCATCCCGGCAGCGTGACCTACCCGCGGCCGCCGGACTTCACCGGCACCGCCCTGCTGGAGCAACTGCTGATCGCCCTCACCGACCAGCCGGCCGCCCTGCGCCAGCCGCCGCAGACGGCGACCTTCGCGGCGGTCACGGCCCCGCTGTGGCGCTATCTCGATGCGCTGCACCCGGCCCTGTGGCGGGCGGGCAAGGATTTCCCGGCGTCGCCGGCACGGATGGATACCATGCTCAACAATGGCACCCTCCGCTTATCACTCACGTTTAACCCGCTGCACGCCCGGCAGAAAGCCGCCAGCGGCGAATTACCGACGGACAGCTACAGCTTCGGCTTCACCGCGGGGACCCTCGGTAACGTCCATTTCGTTACCATCCCGGCTAACGCCCGCGCCGTCGCTGGCGCCAAAGTGGTGGCCAATTTCCTGCTCTCGCCTGAAGCGCAGCTGCGCAAGGCCGATGCCGCCGTCTGGGGCGATCCGAGCGTACTGGACCCGCAGCGTCTGCCTGACGGCCAGCGTCAGGCGCTGGCGGCTACCGTGCCGCAGGATCTACCGCCGGTGCTTGCCGAGCCGCACGCGGCATGGGTTGACGCGCTGGAGCAGGAATGGCTGCGCCGCTACGGTACCCACTGATCCTGCTGGCCTGGGGGACGATGGCGGCGATCTATCTGCCGTTGCTCCCCGCCGCCGGGGAACTGGTGGGCGCTGCGCGCTCCCCGGCCCACTGGCGGGCGCTGTTCGCCGACCCGCAGCTGGGCCAGGCGCTGGCCGCCACGCTCGTCTCGACGCTGCTGTCCGTCGGCGGCGCGCTGCTGATCGCCCTGACCGTCGTCGCTGCCCTCTGGCCCTCGCTCCGCTGGCGGCGACTGGCTTCCCGTCTGCCGCTGCTGCTGGCGGTACCCCATCTTGCCCTGGCGACGGCGGCGCTGCTGCTGTTCGCCGAAGGGGGTTGGATCTGGCAGTGGCTGCCGCTTCTGACGCCGCCGGTCGACCGGTATGGCATCGGGCTTGGCCTGACGATGGCCCTGAAAGAGAGCGCCTTTGTGCTGTGGGTGATCTATGGCCTGCTGGGGGAGAAACGCCTCGCCGACCAGGCGACCGCGCTGAAGAGCCTCGGCTACGGCCGCTGGCAGTGCCTGCGCTGGCTGGTGCTGCCCGCCCTGCTGCCCGCCCTCGGCATGGTGCTGCTGGCCGCCACCGCCTGGAGTCTGTCGGCGGTCGATGTCGCCCTGGTGCTGGGGCCCGGCAATCCGCCCACTCTCGCCGTGCTGGCGTGGCAGTGGTTAAGCCAGGGCGATGACCTGCAGCAGGCCAAAGGGGCGCTGGCCAGCCTGTTACTGATGACGATCCTCGGCGGGCTGGCGCTGGTGGCCTGGGGAGGGTGGCGGATACAGCGCCAGTACCAGCCCAATCTGCGCGGTATTCGTCACCCTCATCCTCATGCCCTGCCCGGCCGCCTGCTGGCGGCGCTGCTGCCGCTGAGCGGTCTGCTGGGCGCGCTATTGCTGGCGGGGCTGGCGCGCTCAGCGCCACCGCAGATGGATGCCCTCGGCAACAGCCTTGGCCTGGCGCTGGCGGCCTGCGCCCTCGGCGCGGCTGTCTGCCTGCTGTGGCTGGCCTGCGGCCCGATGCGGGGAGATGGCTGGGTCTGGCTGCCGCTGGTCCTGCCGGCCCTGCCGCTGGCCGCTGGCCAGTACCGACTGGCGCTGTACGCCTGGCTAGACGGCGAATGGTGGACCGTCCTGTGGGGCCATCTGCTGTGGGTGGTGCCATGGATGCTGTTTATTTTGCGCCCGGCCTGGCGCCAGCGCGACCCGCGGATGGCGGTAATCGCCCGCACGCTCGGCTGGGGGCCCACGCGTATTTTCTGGCTGCTGACCCTGCCCTCGCTGACCCACCCGCTGCTGACCGCGCTGGCGGTGGGCTTTTCCGTGAGCATCGCGCAGTATCTGCCGACGCTATGGCTGGGGGCAGGCCGTATCCCGACGCTCACCAGTCAGGCGGTGGCGCTCAGCAGCGGCGGCGAGGTGCAGACGCTCGCCGCCCAGGCGCTGTGGCAATTACTGCTGCCGGCGGTATGCTTTACCCTGACGGCCCTTCTCGCCTGGCTGGCGGGCCGCTATCGACGAGGACTTCGCTAGTGCTAACCGTAAACCATCTGACCCTGAGCGTGAAACGTCAGCCGCTGCTGCGGGAGGTCGCCTTTTCGGTGGCGCCTGGAGAAGTGCTGACGCTGATGGGCCCCTCCGGTAGCGGAAAATCGACGCTGTTTGCCTGGATGATTGGCGCCCTGGCCGGCGACTTCCGCGCCGAGGGCGAGCTGTGGCTCAATGGACGTCGCTGCGATACGCTGCCGACGGAGCATCGACGCATCGGCATCCTGTTTCAGGACCCGTTACTGTTCGACCATTTCAGCGTCGGGCAAAATTTACAGCTGGCGCTGCCGGAGAGTGTGCGCGGCGAGGCGCGAAAAGCCGCAGTGGAGCAAGCGCTCAGCCGCGCCGGGCTGCATGGCTTCGCCCCACGCGACCCGGCCACGCTCTCCGGCGGGCAGCGGGCGCGGGTGAGCCTGCTGCGCGCCCTGCTGGCGCGCCCCGAGGCGCTGCTGCTCGATGAACCCTTCAGCCGTCTGGATGCCACCCTGCGCGCCGCGTTCCGCCGCTGGGTTTTTGAGGAGCTGGCCCGCCAGGCCATTCCGGCGATCCTGGTGACCCACGATCGCGAGGACGGTCCGCCGGCGGGACGCTGCCTGGCGATGGAGACCTGGCAATGAAGAGCAATAGCGTGCAAACCTGCGTTACCGCAAAGAAATCGGCGCCTGGCGAGCGGAGAATACGCCCTCCACTTTTTACCGTCGGGCATTTCGATGAAACGTGTTTCTCAATTGACCGCACTCGCCCTGCTTATGGGGCTTGCTGCTTCCACCACCTGCGCCGCTGAAACCATGCCAGCGCTCACTCTCTCCCACCTGCAACAGCAGCACGGCGTGGCCATTGACACCCGCCTGAGCGCTTATTACAACGGCTGGCCTCAGCGCGCCAACGGCCCCGAAGGTCATGAGCCGCAGGCCCTGAATCTTTCCGCCCGCTGGCTCGGCGCCATGAGCGACGATCAGCTCCGCGCCTGGACTAAGCAGCACCAGATCCAGCCGGATACCCCCGTCGCGCTGTACGGCAACCCGGAAGATAATGCCAGCGTCGCGGCGCGGCTGAAACAAGCGGGCTTCACCCGGCTCAGCACCCTGAGTGATGCGCTGAGCCAGACCGACCGCCTGCAAAAGCTGCCGCACTTTGAACAGCTGGTCTACCCCCAGTGGCTGCACGACCTGCAGCAGGGAAAACGCGTAGCCGCCGCCCCGACCGGCGACTGGAAAGTGTTCGAAGCCGCCTGGGGAGCGCCGAAACTCTATCTGCTGAGCCATATCCCTGGCGCGGGCTATATCGATACCAATGAGGTGGAAAGCGAACCGCTGTGGAATAAAGTGTCCGACGCACAGCTGAAAGCGATGCTGGCGAAGCACGGCATCCGGCATGACACCACGGTGATCCTCTACGGTCGCGACGTCTACGCCGCAGCGCGGGTGGCGCAGATCATGCTGTACGCCGGGGTCAAAGACGTGCGCCTGCTTGACGGCGGCTGGCAGACCTGGTCCGACGCCGAGCTGCCGGTCGAGCGCGGCATGCCGCCGGCGCAGCAGTCGGCGCAGGACTTCGGCGCGCCGATCCCCGGCCAGCCGCAGCTGATGCTGGATACCGAACAAGCCCGCGGGCTGCTGCATCGTCAGGACGCCTCGCTGGTCAGCGTCCGCTCGTGGCCGGAGTTTATCGGCACCACCAGCGGCTACAGCTATATCAAGCCGAAGGGCGACATCGCCGGCGCCCGCTGGGGCCACGCCGGGAGCGACTCCACGCACATGGAGGATTTCCATAACCCGGACGGCACCATGCGCAGCGCTGACGATATCGCTACCCTGTGGCGCCAGTGGAACATTCTGCCGAGCCAGCAGGTGGCGTTCTATTGCGGGACCGGCTGGCGGGCCTCGGAAACCTTCATGTATGCCCGCGCCATGGGCTGGCCGCACGTCGCGGTGTACGACGGCGGCTGGTACGAATGGAGCAGCAACCCGCACAATCCGGTCGCCCGCGGCGAACGCGGCCCGGAAAGCAGTCAGTAACATGCCCCACCAGCGCGTCGCCCCCAGCCAGCGACGCGCGCTTTCCCGCTCACACCACCCGCTTTAAGGTCTGGTAGCCACTGCAGATGCGCGTCGCCGTCGTCAGCCAGCACAGCGCGCCAAACAGCCACGCCAGCCAGGCAAAATGCGCCGGAAACAGGCAGCCGAGGACAAACAACAGGATGGTCTCCGTCCCCTCCGTCAGGCCCCCAAGATAGTACAGCGATTTATGGGCGTAGCCGGGATTGGCGATCTGATGCCTGGCCGCCAGTGCGGCAAAAGCGAGAAAGCTGCTGCCGGTGCCGATAAAGGCAAACAGCAGCCAGGCCCCCGCCAGGGCATTGTTCAGCGGATCCGCCAGAATAAAGCCGAACGGCACCAGGGCGTAGAAGAGAAAATCCAGCGCAATATCGAGAAAACCGCCGGCGTCGCTGAGCCCGCGCCGCCGCGCCAGGGCGCCGTCCAGACCATCCAGCAGGCGGTTGAGGAGAATAGCGACCAGCGCCGCGCTATACCACCCCAGCGCCAGAAAGGGCAGAGCCAGCACGCCGATGGCAAAACCGAGGAGCGTCAGCCCGTCCGGTGAAATACCCGGGCGGTCAAGCGCGCCGGCGACAGCATTAAGCAGGGGTTTGAGGCGCGGATGCAGGTGGCTATCAAGCACGGAGGTCTCCAGCAGGGTTGGCGGTTGTCAGTCAAGGTCTATGGCGGTGATAATAGGCCAGATTCGTCTTATTCACCTTGATGCTTATGCTAAAAATGATTGATGTTGTCGCAGCCATTATTGAACAGGATGGCCAGATTCTGCTGGCGCAGCGTCCGCCCCACGCCGACCAGCCGGGGATGTGGGAGTTCGCTGGCGGCAAAGTGGAGCCTGGTGAAAGCCAGCCGCAGGCGCTGGCCCGCGAGCTACAGGAGGAGATGGGCATCATCGCCCACCCGGCATGCTATATCGCCAGCCATCAGCGGCAAGTCTCCGGCCGCCAGATCCATCTGCACGCCTGGTGGGTGCCGCACTTTCAGGGCATACCGCTGGCCCACTATCACACTCAGCTGCGCTGGTGCCTGCCCGCTGACGCCTTAACCCTCGATCTCGCCCCGGCCGATATTCCTCTGCTGCATGCCTTTATCGCCCAGCGCCCGACCCTTTCCGGCCGCTGATCCGCCCGCCGCCTCGTCATCGTTTTTAGTTATGACTGGCGGACAATTATAAATTTTGTTGTCGGCTTAATTTTTCCTTGCTTGCCTAAGGATTAGCGGTGTTATAGTCGGAAAATCGGTTTTTTCAAGGACCGAATCATAATAAATACATGCAACCACAACCATAAGGGGAACTTATATCTATGGATCAGACGTGCACTCTGGAAGGCTTTCTCACCCGCGTTCAACAGCGCGATCCTCATCAAACCGAATTTGCTCAAGCCGTCCGGGAGGTGATGACCACCCTGTGGCCTTTCCTTGAGGAAAATCCGCGCTATCGTCAGCTTGCTTTGCTGGAACGTCTGGTGGAACCGGAGCGCGTGATCCAGTTCCGCGTGGTGTGGGTGGATGACCGCAATCAGGTCCAGGTCAACCGCGCGTGGCGCGTGCAGTTCAACTCGGCCATCGGCCCGTATAAAGGCGGGATGCGTTTCCACCCGTCGGTTAACCTGTCGATTCTCAAATTCCTTGGCTTCGAGCAGACCTTCAAAAACGCCCTGACCACCCTGCCGATGGGCGGCGGGAAAGGCGGCAGCGATTTCGATCCTAAAGGCAAGAGCGATGGCGAAGTGATGCGCTTCTGCCAGGCGCTGATGACCGAGCTCTATCGCCACCTTGGCCCGGATACCGACGTACCAGCGGGCGATATCGGCGTCGGCGGCCGCGAAGTCGGCTTTATGGCCGGGATGATGCGCAAGCTCTCCAACAACAGCGCCTGCGTCTTCACCGGTAAAGGCCTCTCCTTTGGCGGCAGCCTGATCCGTCCGGAAGCCACCGGTTACGGTCTGATCTACTTCACCGAAGCGATGCTCAAACGTCACGGTCTCGGCTTCGAAGGCGCTCGCGTGGCGGTTTCCGGCTCCGGCAACGTCGCGCAATACGCCATTGAGAAAGCGATGGAGCTTGGCGCGCGGGTGGTCACCGCCTCCGACTCCAACGGCACCGTCGTTGACGAAGCGGGCTTCACCAAAGAAAAACTGGCCCGCCTGATCGACATTAAAGAGCGTGCCCATGGCCGCGTGGCCGACTACGCCCGCGAATTTGGCCTCACCTATCTTGAAGGCCAGCAGCCGTGGTCAGTGCCGGTGGATATCGCCCTGCCTTGCGCGACCCAGAACGAACTGGACGTCGATGCCGCCCGCCAGCTGATTGCCAATGGCGTGAAGGCCGTGGCGGAAGGCGCCAACATGCCGACCACCATCGCCGCAACCGACCTGTTCCTGGAAGCTGGCGTGCTGTTTGCCCCGGGCAAAGCGGCCAACGCCGGCGGCGTGGCGACTTCCGGTCTGGAGATGGCGCAGAACGCCGCGCGCATGGGCTGGAAAGCGGAAAAAGTGGATGCCCGTCTGCATCACATCATGCTGGATATCCACCACGCTTGCGTGCAGTACGGCGGCGAAGCGAAGCAGACCAACTACGTGCGCGGCGCGAATATCGCCGGTTTCGTGAAAGTCGCGGATGCCATGCTGGCCCAGGGCGTGATTTAACTTCCCCTGACTCCATCCCGGCGGCTGCCCGCCGGGATGCGTCTCACGACGTCATCGTGATGACCACTTTCCCCAGATGCTGACCACTGTCCAGACAGGCATGGGCCTCGGCAACCTCCGCCATCGGGTAGCTGGCGTAGATCATCGGCTTGCATTTCCCTGCCTCAAGCAGCGGCCAGACGTGGCGCCGCAGCGCCTCGGCAATCTCCTGTTTCTCCGCCGCCGTCCGGCCGCGCATGGTTGAGCCGGTGATGGTGGCTCGCTTGAGCATCAGGGTCTGAATATCAACCTCATGAGCGATTCGTCCGCCCATAAAGCCGATGATCACCAGCCGTCCATCCTTTTTCAGTATCCCAAGGTTGCGGTTAAAGTAAGGGCCGCCAACGATATCCAGAATGACATCCACGCCTTCATCGTGGGTCAGCTGGCCGATTTTTTCCGCAAAATCATCGGTTTTGTAGTTAATCGCCGTAGCATAGGGACGTAGGGCAGCGATTTTTTCGTCCTGGCCAACGGTGGCATAGACGGTCATCCCCAGCGCGTGGCACAGCAGGACCGCGGTGGTGCCAATCCCGCTGGCGCCGCCGTGGATCAGGATGCTTTCGCCAGGCTGCAGCTTACCCAGCTGGAAGACATTCGCCCAGACGGTGAAGAACGTTTCCGGAATGGCGGCCGCTTCGCTAAAGCTGAGGCCCGCCGGGATCGGCAGCGTCTGGCCTGCCGGCACGGCGCAGTATTCGGCATAGCCGCCGCCGTTGGTGAGCGCACAAACGCGATCGCCGGGCGTAAACGCTGTGACCTGCGCGCCGACCTCAACCACAACGCCCGCCACCTCCAGGCCAGGTACGGGGGTGACGCCCTTGGGCATAGGGTACAGCCCCTGGCGCTGCAGGATATCCGGCCGGTTGACGCCGGCGGCCTTCACCTCAATGAGCACCTCATTCTCCCCAATAGCAGGGATTTCTCCTTCGCGGATCTGCAATACCTCCGGGCCGCCCGGTTGGCTAATAGCGATATATTTCACGGGTCCTCCTTATCGCCGGTGAGAGAAATGAGCAACATTATCGGCAAGCGCGAAGACGCATTCAGGGGGGAAGTCGTCAAGCCCTGCCCGGCTGTTTAGTGTAGACCATTGACCTGGCTGGCGGAGAAGCGGTGGCCGCGGGGATTCGCATCCTCGCGACCACCGGCGGGTTACTGCGGCGGCGGCGCAGCATCGTCTGCCGCTTTTTTCCCTTTCGGCTTGCCTTTACCTTTGCTGAACGACTTTTTCGCCCCGCCCGGCGCGGCCAGGCCGCGGAACTGACGCACTGGCGTGCTCCGCGCCTGATCGATCAGCTGGAACAGCGTCCCCACCAGCGGCTGCATAAAGTCCTGATAGCGGCACTGCTTTTCGCTGATCTGCGTCAGGACCGATTCCCAGTGGGCGGTCATATCCGGACGCGCGGCCATCTCCGGCAGGGAGTGAATCAGCGCCCGGCCAGCGTCCGAGGAGTGGATATAACGCCCCTTTTTGGTCAGGAAACCGCGCTTAAACAGCAGCTCGATAATCCCGGCGCGGGTCGCTTCTGTGCCGAGACCGTCGGTGGCGCGGAGGATCTTCTTCAGATCTTTATCCTGCACGAAACGGGCAATCCCGGTCATCGCCGACAGCAGCGTGGCGTCGGTAAAGTGGCGCGGCGGCTGCGTCTGACGCTCCACCACTTCGCCCTTCTCGCACAGCAGTTCATCGTCTTTGGCCACCACCGGCAGCGGCGTGCCGTCGTTCTCTTCATCGCGCTCTTTGCTGCCCAGCAGCGTCCGCCAGCCAGCCTCTGCCAGAAAACGCGCCTTGGCGACAAACTTGCCGTTGGCGATCTCGAGGTCAATCTGGCATTTGCGGAACACCGCGTCCGGGCAGAACTGCATCAGATACTGCCGGGCGATCAAGTGGTAGACCTTCGCTTCGTTATCGGTGAGCTTGACCTGGCTGCTGCGGGCGGTCGGGATAATCGCATGGTGCGCATCGACCTTTTTATCATCCCAGCAGCGGTTGCGGATCTCCGGATCCATCACCGGCTGCGGCAGCAGGTCCGCCGCATGGACGGCAATCGCATTCAGCACCGCATGACGGCCGGCGAAGTGCTCTTCAGGCAGGTAGCGGCTATCCGAACGCGGGTAGGTAATGAGCTTGTGGGTTTCGTACAGCTTCTGGCAGATATCCAGCACGTTTTGCGCGCTGAAGCCGAAACGTTTGGCCGCCTCAATCTGTAGCGCCGACAGCGAGAATGGCAGCGGCGCGGGTTCGGAATCGCGCTTATCGTTATAGCCGGTCACCAGCGCCGGCTGGCCTTCGATGCGCTTAACCACGTGCTCAGCCAGTGGACGATGCAGCAGACGCCCTTCTTCATCCTGATAAGGTTCGCAGGCTTCGCTTGGCACCCAGGTGGCGACAAAACGTTCCTCCTGCGGCGTGACGATATGCGCCTTCACGTCGAAGAAGTCTTTGGCGACGAAGTTTTCAATCTCTTCATCACGGCGAACCACCAGGCCAAGTACCGGGGTCTGCACCCGCCCCACGGACAGTACCCCCTGATAGCCGGCGTTGCGCCCCAGCAGAGTATAGGCGCGGGTCATATTGATGCCGTACAGCCAGTCGGCACGCGCCCGCGCCAGCGCCGACACGCAGAGCGGCACGAACTCGCTGTTGGCGCGCAGGCGATTGATCGCCCGCTCCACCGCCTGCGGGTTGAGATCGTTAATCAGACAGCGCTGCACCTGCTGACGCTTCTCCGGCGCCAGCTGCAGGTAATCGAGTACTTCGTCCACCAGCAGCTGCCCCTCACGGTCGGGGTCGCCGGCATGGATCACTTCCTGCGCCTCGCCAAGCAGACGCTTGATCACATTGAGCTGTTTGGTGACCGAGGGTTTGGGTTGTAGCTGCCATTTCTCCGGCACAATCGGCAGGTCGGTGAGATTCCAGCGGGCATAGCGGCTGTCATAGACGTCCGGCTGCGCCTGCTCCAGCAGATGGCCGATACACCAGGTGACCACCTGCCCGTTGCCGCACTCAATATAGCCATCGCCTTTGCGGTGCGGTTTAGGCAACACATCGGCGATAGCCCGACCGAGACTCGGTTTTTCCGCAATAAACAACCGCATCGAATCAACGGATCTCGATCATGGGTCGTCCGCCGCGGGCGGTGACCAGCTCGCCGATGGCGGCCAGCTTAATGCCGAACTCCGCCGCAGCGGCCTGGACTTCGGCTTCCGCTTCCGGAGTCACCGCCAGCAGCAGGCCGCCGGAGGTTTGCGGATCGCACAGCAGGTCCCGCCACTCCGCCGGCATCTCGCCCATCAGATGGCCGTAGCTGGCAAAGTTGCGCCCGGTGCCGCCCGGCACCGCGCCGGCGGCAATATAGCCTTCCACCCCCGGCAGTTTTGGGATATCGGCATAGCGCAGCTGCGCCTGCACGCCGGCCCCGCGGCACACCTCGCTAAGATGGCCGAGCAGGCCAAAGCCGGTGACGTCGGTCATCGCCTTCACCCCGTCGATGGCGGCAAACGCGGCGCCGGCGAGGTTCATCTGGCACATGGTTTCAGTCGCCAGTCCCTGATGCTCTGGCTTGAGCAGCGATTTTTTCTCCGCGGTGGTCAGCACACCGATCCCCAGCGGTTTGGTGAGATACAGTTTGCAGCCCGCCTGCGCAGTGCTGTTTTTCTTGATGCGCTCGGTGGGCACCACGCCGGTGACCGCCAGACCGAAGATCGGCTCCGGAGCGTCAATGGAATGGCCGCCCGCCAGCGCGATCCCGGCCTGCTGGCAGGCAAAGCGCCCGCCCTCCACCACTTCACGGGCAATTTCCGGCGCCAGGGTGTTGATCGGCCAGCCAAGGATGGCAATCGCCATAATCGGTTTCCCGCCCATGGCGAAAATATCGCTAATGGCGTTGGTGGCGGCGATGCGGCCAAAGTCGAACGGATTATCGACAATCGGCATAAAGAAATCGGTGGTGCTAACGATTGACGTGCCGTTACCAAGATCATAGACGGCGGCATCGTCGCTGGTTTCGTTGCCGACAAGCAGGTTCGGATCGACAAACTTCGCCTGCTCGCTATGCAGGATGGTTTCCAGCACCTTCGGGGAAATTTTACAACCACAACCGGCTCCGTGGCTGTATTGCGTTAAACGAATGGCTTGCTCGCTCATGGACATCTCCTGTCATTGCAATCCCGCTATGTTAGCGCCCAAACGCCAGGGTGGTAAGTACGACAGTCTGAAATCGCGTATGGTTGCTCATTAAGCAGACAAAAAGCCGTTTTTGCGAGACACGGCAATTTTTTCCCGACCATTTTCACTTTTACTTAAAGATGACAGAAATGTGACAACACAGGACTGTCTTCTCTGGAATGATTATGACGTAAGGAAATTCTAATGAAAAAGCGTGTTCTTGCCCTTTGCCTGGCCAGTTTCTTCTCCGTTAACGCCTTTGCTCTGGTTCCCCCCGGGAACGATGTCACCACCAAGCCCGATCTCTACTATCTGACCAATGCCCAGGCCATCGACAGCCTGGCGCTGTTGCCGCCGCCGCCGGCGGTGGGCAGTATCGCGTTCTTAAACGATCAGGCGATGTATGAGCAGGGGCGTCTGCTGCGCAATACCGAGCGCGGGAAGCTGGCGGCAGAAGATGCCAACCTCAGCGCGGGCGGCGTGGCCAATGCCTTCTCCAGCGCCTTTGGTTCCCCAATCACCGAGAAAGACGCGCCTCAGCTCCACAAACTGCTGACCAATATGATTGAAGACGCCGGCGATCTGGCGACCCGCGGCGCGAAAGAGAAATACATGCGCATTCGCCCGTTTGCGTTCTATGGCGTCTCCACCTGCAACACCACCGAGCAGGACAAGCTGTCGAAAAACGGCTCTTACCCGTCCGGGCATACCTCTATCGGCTGGGCCACCGCCCTGGTGCTGGCGGAGATCAACCCGCAGCGGCAAAATGAAATTTTGAAGCGCGGCTATGAGCTCGGCGAGAGCCGGGTGATCTGCGGCTATCACTGGCAGAGCGATGTCGATGCGGCGCGCATCGTCGGCTCCGCGGTGGTCGCTACGCTGCACACCAACCCGGCCTTCCAGCAGCAGTTGCAGAAAGCCAAAGACGAATTCGCCAAAACGCAGAAGTAACGTCATCGCCCGGCGGCGCTGCGCTTGCGCGGCCAGCCGGACGGTTCCCTCTCCCTCCGGGAGAGGGCCAGGG
>NZ_LOAR01000016.1:0-119921 GCF_001620885.1 Klebsiella sp. D5A
CCGGGTCAGGCGCAGCCGCCACCCGGCACAAAAACGGCTCCCTACCCGTCGTCTCCCCCGCTGCGACCGAAACTTCACCCAACTGTAATCTGAACGACATCTCCACCTTCTACTGTCTGGGCAGGACGGAGGAGGAGCCACTATGTTTAGTCTCGACAACGTACTCGATGACCTGTGGCCTCAGGCGAGGCCCGCCCCCTGGCAAAAGAAACTGTTAAAAAAGCTGTTTTATGAGGAAGAGTTTCAACAATTTGCCGATCGTCATCGCCACCTGAAGGGGCTTGATACGGTCGAACAGGTACTGGAATACCTCAATATCCGCTGCGCCATCCCGGCGCACGATCTCGAACAAATCCCCGAATATGGCCCGCTGGTCATTATCGCCAACCACCCCACCGGCACCCTCGACGGCCTGGCGCTCCTGTATGCAGTATCCCGCGTGCGCCGCGATGTCAAAGTGGTCACCAACCGCATGCTCACCCACCTTGAGCCCCTGAGCTCGCTGTTTATCCCGGTAGATAATATTCATGGCCGCACCGCTAAAGCGGCGCTGCAGCAGATGGATCACCAGCTGCAGGCCGGCGGGGTGCTGATCTTCTTCCCGGCGGGGGAAGTCTCCCGCCTCACCCGTCGCGGTATCCGCGATAAAAAATGGCACTCCGGCTTTATTAAGCTGGCGGCAAAATATCGCGCCCCGCTGCTGCCGGCGTGGATTAACGCCCACAACAGCGCCCTGTTTTACGCCAGCACGCTGGTCTCCGACAACCTGCCGCTGCTCCTGCTGATGCAGCAGATGTTTCGCCGGCGCAACAGCAGCCTGCCGGTGCGCATCGGCCAGCAGATCCCCTGGTCGAGCTGGTTCGATGCCAAGTCCAGCGCTCGCGAGCTTACCGGCCGCTGCTATCAGCACCTGGAACAACTGCGCAAAGGGCTGCCGGGGCAGTTCAAAACCGAAAGCGCCATCGCCCGTCCGGAAGACCGGGCATTGCTCAAACGCGAACTGCATAAGGCCGAGTGTCTGGGCCGCACCACCGACGGCAAAGTGATTTACCTCTGGCAGCGCAACGGCCAGGAGGACGCGCCGCTGCTGCGCGAGCTGGGACGTCTGCGGGAAATCGCCTTCCGCGCGGTCGGGGAAGGCAGCGGCAAACGGCGGGATATCGACGGGTATGACGACGACTATCTGCATCTGATCCTGTGGGATGAAGACGATCTGGAAATCGTCGGCGCTTACCGCTTTATGCCGACGGCCATCCAGCTGGCAAAGCGCGGCCTGGAAGGGATCTACAGTTACAGCCTGTTCCATTACGACGGGCGGATGGACGATGTCCTGCAGCACGGCATTGAGCTGGGGCGCAGCTTTATCCAGCCGCGCTACTGGGGGCGTCGCGGGCTGGACTACCTGTGGTCAGGCATCGGCGCTTATCTGGCGCGCTATCCGCACTATCGCTATCTGTTTGGTCCGGTGTCGATTTCTGGCGGGTTGCCGCCCGCCGCCCGCGATCTGCTGGTGGCGTTCTACCGGCTGTGGTTCCCGGCGACGCATCCGCTGGCGGAGTCGCGTCGACCTTATCCGGCGTCGCTGCCCGACGTGCTGGCGCAGTTTGGCGGGGAGGATTACAACGACGACCTGGCCCGGCTGAAGTCCCTGCTCGGCAATCTCGGCTGCGCGATCCCGCCGCTGTATAAGCAGTACTCGGAAGTGTGCGAGCCGGGCGGCGTGCAGTTTATCGATTTCGGCAGCGATCCGGATTTCAATAACTGCGTGGATGGTCTGGTGCTGGTGGATCTCACCTACCTGAAGGCCAATCGCTATCAGCGCTATATTGGCGCGCATCTGGGTGCGCAAAAATCGGCATAAACGCTTTTTCCCGGCTTGCGGCGCGTTGCGCCTTAGCCGGGCTACGGTACACCATTTCCGACGGATCGGTCGCCCGGAAAAGGCGCGTCAGGCGCCGCCTCCGGGAAGCAGCGGGCAATGCAGCATCCGCTTTTCTCCGCGGCTCGCGGCTGATGCCTTAACCGGCTACAAGCATTACCCCGCCCGGTAATACGGCTTATC
This sequence comes from Klebsiella sp. D5A, assembly GCF_001620885.1. Taxonomy (NCBI): domain Bacteria; kingdom Pseudomonadati; phylum Pseudomonadota; class Gammaproteobacteria; order Enterobacterales; family Enterobacteriaceae; genus Klebsiella; species Klebsiella sp. D5A. The sequence continues at coordinate 2,063 of NZ_LOAR01000016.1, forward strand.
GCCGAGGATCGTCGCCCGGTGCATGATCCGCCGCTGCGGCAGATAGTCGGCGTTGGCGTAATGCTGGGTCACCCGGTTATCCCAGATAGCGACATCGTTCGGCTGCCAGCGCCAGCGCACCTGAAACTCCGGTTTAGTGACATGAGCAAACAGGAAGTTCAGCAGCGCTGCGCTCTCTTTCTCACTCACCTCGACAATTCGCGTGGTAAACCCTTCATTAACGAACAGCGCCTGCTTGCCGGTCACCGGGTGGGTACGCACTACCGGGTGCAGCAGCGGCGGATGCTTCGCCACCGCTTCCTGCCAGCGCCGATGCTCGGCTTCGGTCTTGTTGTACTTATACTCCTGGAACGATTTGCGGAAATCGTGTTCGGCATGCAGGCCGCTCAGCAGCTGCCGGAAAGGTTCTGACAGCGCTTCCCAGGCGGCAATGCCGCTGGTCCACAGGGTGTCACCGCCGGTCGTCGGCAGCTCTTTCGCCGCCAGAATGGCGCCGGCGGGCGGCGTGTCGATAAAGGTGACATCGGTATGCCAGTTGTCATTATCCGGCGGATTATCGTTGTGGGTATCGAGGACGATAATCTCTTCCACGCCAGGGGCGTGAGGGTAGACCGGATGGATATGCAGGTCGCCAAACCGCAGAGCCAGGTCGCGCTGTTGCGCCGGGGTGATATTTTGCTCGCGCAGGAATACTACCTGATGACGCAGCACCGCGTGATACAGCTGTTCAAACTGGTTGTCGCTCAGCGGACGGGTTAAATCCGCCCCGGTCACCTGCGCGCCAATATAGGGCCCCAGCGGGGTAATGCTCAGACGTTCACTCATTGTACTTCTCCATGCCAGGGCGTCAGGCGACGCTGCAGCGCGCGCAGACCCAGTTCCAGTAAAAAGGCGATAATGGCAATCACCGCGATCCCCGCCAGCACCACATCGGTGGCGAGAAACTCGCCGGCAGACTGCACCATAAATCCTAATCCGCGGGTGGCAGCGATCAGCTCAGCGGCCACCAGCGTTGACCAGCCCACCCCGAGACCAATGCGCAGCCCGGTGAGGATCTCCGGCAGCGCGCCGGGGAGGATCACCAGCCACAGCACCTGCGCCCGGCTGGCGCCCAGCGAACGGGCGGCGCGAATGCGCACCTGCTGCGCGCTTTTTACCCCTGCCAGCGCCGACATGGCTACCGGCGCGAAAATCGCCAGGTAGATCAGCAGGATCTTCGAGGTTTCACCGATGCCAAACCAGATCACCATCAGCGGTAGGTAGGCCAGCGGCGGCACCGGACGATAGAGTTCGATCAGCGGATCGAGGATCCCACGCACCGTCGAGTTGAGCCCCATGGCGATCCCCACCGGTACGCCAATAAGCACTGCCGCCAGCAAGGCGATGACGATCCGCGTCAGGCTCGCCGCCAGATGCTGCCAGAGCGTCGCATCCATAAAACCCTGCGGCCCGGCGATGGTGATAAGCTTTTGCAGTACCTGACCCGGCGGCGGCAGAAACAGCGGGCTAATCAGCTGCAGCGCCGCGACCGCCCACCAGACGGCCAGCAATACCGCCAGAGTCGCCACGCTGAGGGTGAGCTGACGGGAGAGCGGCCAGCGCCACTTCAGCGTCGTCTGACGCGGTTTGTCGTTCAGTACCACGCTCATGAGAAAGCCTCCCGTTGGTCAAACACCCGGCTCAGAATGTATTCCCGCTGTTCAATAAACCGCGGGTCGGATTTGATGCTGCGGCAGGATTCGCCCGCGACAAAGCGACGGCTAAAATCAAGCCGCAGCCGCTCCACCACCCGTCCCGGCCCCGGCGACAGCAGCACCAGCTCGGTGGCCATAAAGATGGCCTCTTCAATGTCATGAGTGATCAGCAGCACCTGTTTGCCGGTCTCATGCCACAGTTTCAGCAGCAATGTCTGCATCTGCTCGCGGGTAAAGGCGTCAAGCGCGCCGAAGGGCTCATCCAGCAGCAACAGCTGCGGATTCGCCGCCAGCGCCCGGGCGATGCCCACCCGCTGGCGTTGACCGCCGGACAGCTGCCAGATAAAGCGTTTTTCCGCCCCTTCGAGACCCACCTTCTTCAGCATCTGCGCCGCCGCTTGCCGGCGCTGCGCTTTATCCACGCCCGCCAGCTGGAGGCCCAGCGCCACGTTATCCTGCACATTGCGCCACGGCAGCAGGCCTTCGTTCTGGAAGACCACGCCGCGCTCTGCGCCCGGCCCGGTCACCCGCTGACCTTCGAGGGTGATGCTGCCGTGCTGATAGGGCACGAATCCGGCAATCAGGTTCAGCAGGGTAGTTTTACCGCAGCCCGACGGCCCCAGCACCACCAACAGCTCCCCACTCTCCAGCGTCAGGTTGATATCCGCCAGCGCCGGTTTACCGCCGTAGTCGGCGGAAAGATGCGAGATTTGCAGCATCGCCGCCTCCTTTACTTCACGAAACGGTCAGTGACGTACTGACGATAATCGGTTCCCGCCGCGGGCACTTTGCCCTGCTCTTTCAGGAAGCGCGCGGTATCGACGATGGCCTGATTGACCGGACCATTCAGCGCCTGCGCCTGCTCAGCGGCGGTCAGGTAGGTGTTCCCCTTCACCAGCCCGGGGACATCGGCTTCCGGCACGCCGCTCAGGCGCGCCAGCTTGCTGATGTTGTCCGGCTGTTTCAGCCATGTTTCCGGGTTGGCGATGTAGGGCTGCTGGGCGTCGATGGCGCTTTTAGCAAAGGCTTTGACGATCTCCGGATGCTGCTCGGCGAAGTCCTTACGGACCACCCAAACGTCGAGGGTCGGCGCGCCCCACTCCCCAACCTGCGCGGAATCGGTCAGCACCTTGCCCTCTTTTTCCAGTTCGTTAACCGCTGGCGCCCAGACGTAAGCGCCATCGATATCCCCGCGCTGCCAGGCGGCGATAATCGCCGGCGGCTGCAGGTTAATAATCTGCACCTGGCCCGGCTTGATGCCCCAGTGTTTGAGCGCCGACAACAGGCTGTAGTGGGTGGTGGAGATAAACGGCACGGCGATGCGCTTGCCGATCAGATCTTCCGGTTTGGTAATGCTTTTTTTCACCACCAGCGCTTCGGAGTTGCCGAGCTTTGAAGCGAGCAGGAACACTTCAATCGGCACCTGCTGACTGGCGGCCACCGCCAGCGGGCTGGAGCCGATATTACCGATCTGCACATCGCCGGAGGCCAGGGCGCGCACCACGCTGGCGCCGCTGTCGAATTTCCGCCAGTCGACGGTCGCGCCGCTGGTTTTGGCGAAGGTGTTGTCCGCCTGGGCGACTTTCGCCGGCTCAGCGGAGGTTTGATACGCCACGGTCACGTTGACCGCCTGCGCCTGGAAGGCGGCGACAGCCAGCGCCGCCAGAAGAGTAATTCGCGATGTGAATGCCATAATGTCTGCTTCCCCTGAGTTGTTATAGGTGCAGTATTTCCGGCATCAGGAGGGAGATGAAGTAATTAAAAATTCTGGCTAATAGCGAATCGTTTTTAGAACAAAAGCGGGAAAGGATAGTTGGTTTTGAGCGGTTGGTGAGTGGCAGACGGTTGGCGCCGGGTGGCGGCGACGGATCGCGCAAAGTGTAGGCCGGGTAAGCGCAGCGCCACCCGGCACAAAACTCAGCGCTTCGCGTTAAGCGCGGCGATATCCTTCGGCGTGGTGCGGCAGCAGCCGCCAATCAGCTTCGCCCCGGCCGCCAGCCACTGCGGCAGATAATCCGCCAGGGTGGCGCAGGCTTCGCCATGATGGTGCCAGGTCTTGCTCACCGCATCATAATGTTCGCCGGAGTTAGGATAGACCACCAGCGGCAGGGCCGTCAGGCTGTGCAGATGCGCCAGCGCCGCGGGCGTATTTTCCAGGGCGATACAGTTGATGCCCACCGCCACCACCTGCGGGTTATCCGCCAGGGCAGCCATCACCTCGCGTAGCGGCGTCCCATCGCTGAGATGTTCGGCGTCGCGCAGCGTGAAAGAGTACCAGGCGCAGGCGCGGGGATAGTCCTGCAGCAGGGCCGTCAGCGCCTGGATCTCAGCAAATGACGGCAGGGTTTCACAGGCCAGCAGGTCGGCGCCCGCATCCAGAAGGGCTTCGACGCGCGGGCGGTGGAAATCCTGGAACTCTGCCGCGCTGCGCTGATAATCGCCGCGATACTCCGAGCCGTCGGCGAGAAACGCGCCATACGGCCCTACCGAACCGGCCACCAGCAGCGTGCCGGCCTGCGGGTTCTCGGCGAGGTACGCCTCGCGCGCTTTGCGCGCCAGTTCGACGCTTTTGCCGATCAGCGCCCGGGACTGCGCATCATCCAGCCCGCGCGCGGCAAAGCCCGCCGGGGTGGCCTGATAGCTGGCGGTGATCGCCACCTGCGCCCCGGCGCGAAAGTAGTCGAGATGCACATCGCGGATCAGCTGCGGGTTCTCCAGCAGCACTTTCGCCGACCACAGGCTGTCGGCCAGATCGCAGCCGCGGGCCTCCAGCTCGGTGGCCATGGCGCCGTCCAGCAGGACATAAGGCTGGGCGGCAAGCAGAGCAGTGAACGGGTTAGTCTGCGACATGTTGGGACTCCTGAGTCATATTCCGTGAACGAGTGAGATACCAGGCACCATAGCACAGGGCCACAAAGGGGATCCCGCACCACAGCGCAATTCTCTGGCTCGGGTCAAAGGCGAGGCCCACGCAGGCCACCAGGCACAGCACAAACCCCAGAACGGGCACCACCGGATACCAGGGAGCGCGATACTGCAGATCGCTCAGCGCCTTACCCTGCTGCAGATGGCGGCGGCGGAACATAAAGTGCGAGGCGCAGATGCTCAACCACACCGCCACTACCGCAAAACCGGAGATCGCCGACAGCGCCACAAACACCGTATCGGGCGCCACCACGCTGGAGAACAGCGCCAGCACGCCGCCCAGCATACTCACCGACAGCGCGGTCACCGGCACGCCCCGTTTATTGACTTTGGCAAAGCAGGCCGGCAGCGTCTTCTCGTTCGACAGCGACCACAGCATCCGCCCGGAAGCGTACAGGCCGGAGTTGGCCGCCGAGAGGATCGCCGTCAGGATCACAAAGTTGAAAATATCCGCCGCGTAAGGGATGCCCACCTTTTCAAACACCAGCACGAAGGGGCTTTTCTCCACCCCCGCCTGCTGCATTGGGATCAGCGCCGCCAGCACAAACACGGTGCCGATAAAGAAAATAATCAGCCGGGCGATGGTGGTGCGGATGGCGACCGGAATAACCTTATGCGGGTTTTCCGTCTCTCCGGCGGCAATGCCGATAAGCTCCGTCCCGGAGAAGGCGAAGTTCACCGCCACCATGGTCATCAGGATCGGCAGGCCGCCGTGCGGGAACCAGCCTTCGGCGGTGATATTGTGCAGGCCCGGCGCCGGCGAGCCATCCTGCATCGGAATGATGCCGAAAATGGCCGCGCCGCCGAGAATAATAAACGCGATGATGGTGATCACTTTCACCAGCGAGAACCAGAACTCGCCTTCCGCGAAGAAGCGCGTCGAAATGATATTAAGGCCGAAGATCACCGCGCAGAACACCACGCACCAGATCCAGACCGGCACCTGCGGGAACCAGTACTGCATGCAGAAACCCGCCGCGGTGAAGCTCGAACCCAGCGCCACCGTCCACGTTAGCCAGTAGAGCCACGCCACGGTATAGCCCGTCGCCGGGCCAAGATAGCGCGCCGCGTAAACGTGGAAGGCGCCGGTCTCCGGCATCGCCACCGACAATTCACCGAGGCACTGCATCACCAGCCAGACCACCAGGGCGCCAATCAGATACGCCAGCAGCGTCCCGGCCGCGCCGGTGGTGGAGATGATATAGCCGGTATTAAAAAATAAGCCGGTGCCAATCACGCCGCCGAGCGACAGCATGATCAGATGGCGCGTTTTCATGGTGCGCTTCAGTTGCCCACCTTGTTGTTGTGTTGTGCTTTGCATTTTATTTTCTCACGCCAGCCCGCTTGCCCGGGTCATGATGCGTATAAACGTATAGACATCTAAACATCCAAAAGAAGAAGTGTTATACCGTGCCGCCGCGGAAAAAGCAAAGCCGCTGCACCAGGGCACGCGCCGACAGCGTGCAGCCTGCCCCATTTTTGCGCAGCGCCAGCGGGCGCGCCACGCGCTGACGCCTCATCGCGACGGACCACGTTCTGGCACTCTCTTTGCAGCCTGTCGTTCAGAACCTTTCTATCTGGCGAGGCAACACGTATGACAGAGCAAACCACCACCTTAAAAAGAACGCTCGGCAGTTTTCGTTTATGGGGGATCGCCGTCGGACTGGTGATATCCGGGGAGTACTTCGGCTGGAGCTACGGCTGGTCGCAGGCGGGCACGATGGGGTTTATGGTCGTCGCCCTGGCGGTCGCCGCGATGTACTGCGCCTTTATTTTCAGCTTTACCGAGCTGACCACCGCCATCCCGCACGCTGGCGGCCCTTTCGCCTATGCCTACCGCGCCTTCGGGCCCACCGGCGGCTTTATCGCCGGTTTTGCCACCCTGATTGAATTCGTCTTCGCCCCGCCGGCCATCGCCATGGCCATCGGCGCCTACCTCAACGTGCAGTTTCCGGCGCTGGATCCGAAATGGGTCGCCTGCGGCGCTTACGTGATCTTTATGACGCTCAATATTCTCGGCGTCGGCATTGCCGCCACCTTCGAGCTGATCGTCACCCTGCTGGCCATCTTCGAGCTGCTGGTGTTCATGGGCGTGGTCGCGCCCGGCTTCTCCTGGAGCCACTTCACCACTAACGGCTGGGCGGGCGCGGAAAGCTTCAGCGGCCTGGCGCTGCCGGGGATGTTCGCCGCCATTCCGTTCGCCATCTGGTTCTTCCTCGCCATTGAGGGGGCCTCCATGGCGGCCGAAGAGGCCAAAGATCCGCAGCGCACCATTCCGCGCGCCCTGGGCGGCGGCATTCTGACGCTGACGGTGCTGGCGATCGGCGTGATGGTCTTCGCCGGCGGCGTCGGCGACTGGCGCGCGCTGTCCAATATTAACGATCCGCTGCCCCAGGCGATGAAGACGGTGGTGGGCAATGGCAGCGGCTGGCTGCATATGCTGGTGTGGCTGGGGCTGTTTGGCCTCGTCGCCTCCTTCCACGGCATCATTATGGGCTATTCGCGGCAGATCTACTCCCTCGCCCGCGCCGGCTATCTGCCCGCCGGGCTGGCGACCCTCAACCGCCGCACCCGCACCCCGCTTCTGGCGATCCTCGCCGGCGGGGTGGTCGGTATCGCCGCGATCTTCTCCGACTCGCTGATCACCATCAGCGGCATGCCGCTGACCGCCTGTATCGTCACTATGTCGGTATTTGGGGCTATTGTTATGTATATCACTTCCATGGCGGCGCTGTTCAAACTGCGCCGTAGCGAGCCGAAGCTGATCCGCCCATTCCGCGCCCCGCTCTACCCGCTGGCGCCGGCCTTTGCCCTCGGCATGGCGGTGCTCTGCCTGGTGGCGATGGTCTGGTATAACCTGCTGCTGGCGCTGATTTTCGCGGCGATGATGCTCGGCGGCTACCTGTGGTTCCGCAAAACCGCAGCGGCCCGTGAACGGGCGCCAGTGGATCCTCAACTGCGCACGGTCTCCTGAGGAGGCGGCATGTATAAAACCACGCTATCGGGCCAGGTATGGCGCTTTGATAGTCTGAAAACGTTGATGGCGAAAGCGTCGCCAGCCCGCTCCGGCGACGCCCTCGCAGGGGTTATCGCCACCTCAGCCGAAGAGCGGATGGCGGCGAAAATGGCCCTCGCCGAGGTGCCGCTGACCGACATTCTCGACAACCCGCTTATCCCTTACGAGCAGGACGAAGTGACTCGCCTGATCCTCGACACCCATGATGCGCAGGGCTTTGCCGACCTGCGCCATCTGACGGTCGGCGATTTTCGCGACTGGCTGCTGGATGATGCTACCGATACCGCCACGCTGCAGCGGGTCGCCCGCGCCATCACCCCGGAGATGGCGGCGGCGGTCAGTAAGCTGATGCGCAATCAGGATCTGATCCTTGCCGCCAGCAAATGCCAGGTGGTGACGCGCTTTCGCAACACCATCGGCCTGCCCGGCCACCTCAGCGTACGCCTGCAGCCCAACCATCCTACCGACGACCTGAAAGGCATCGCCGCCAGTATGCTCGACGGGCTGCTGTACGGCGCCGGGGACGCGGTGATCGGCATCAACCCGGCCAGCGACAGCTTACCGGTGCTGGCGCAGCTGAACGTCATGCTGGACGATATTATTCAGCGCTTCGCCATTCCCACCCAGTCCTGCATTCTGACCCATGTCACCAATACGCTGCAGCTGATTGAGCGCGGCGCGCCGGTGGATCTGGTGTTTCAGTCGGTGGCGGGAACCGAAGCGGCCAACAGCGGCTTCGGCATCAATCTTGCCATGCTGCAGGAGGCCCGCGAGGCGGCCCTCAGCCTCAGGCGCGGTACCCTCGGCAACAATGTGATGTATTTTGAGACCGGCCAGGGAAGCTGCCTGTCGGCCAACGCCCACCACGGCGTCGATCAACAGACCTGTGAGGCGCGGGCCTACGCCGTCGCCCGTCACTTTGAACCGCTACTGGTCAATACCGTGGTCGGCTTTATCGGTCCGGAGTATCTCTACGACGGCAAGCAGATTATTCGCGCCGGGCTGGAGGATCATTTCTGCGGCAAGCTGATGGGCCTGCCGATCGGCTGCGACGTCTGCTATACCAACCACGCGGAAGCGGATCAGGATGATATGGACACCCTGCTGACTCTGCTGTGCACCGCCGGGCTCACCTTCCTGATCGGTGTGCCCGGAGCGGACGATATCATGCTCAATTACCAGAGCACCTCGTTCCATGACGCGCTGTACGCCCGTCGCCTGCTGGGCTTAAAACATGCCCCGGAGTTCGCCGACTGGCTGGCGAAGATGCAGATTATCGATCCGCACGGCACGCTGCGGCTCACCGACGCCCGCCATCCGCTGCTGTCCGTCCTTCCGCAAGGAGCCTCCGTATGAATCGTCCCGATGCCTGGAACCCGCTGCGTGAATTTACCGATGCGCGGATCGCCCTGGGCCGCAGCGGCGCCAGCCTGCCGACCCGCGAAGTCCTCAACTTTGGTCTGGCCCACGCCAGAGCGCGGGATGCCATTCATCAGCCGTTCGCCAGCCAGCAGCTGGTGGCGCCGCTGGCGGCGCTCGGCCTCGACGCCCTGACGGTGCGCAGCGCCGCGCCGGACCGTCACACCTATCTTCGGCGTCCGGATCTCGGGCGGCAGCTCGCCGACGAAAGCCGCGCCGACCTCGCCGCCAGCGGCGTCCGCCCCGCCGATCTGCTGCTGGTGATCGGCGATGGCCTCTCTTCCTGGGCGGTAGAGCGCCAGGCGGTGCCATTGATCCGCGCCCTGCTGCCCTATCTGCAAACGCTGGGTATCGGCCTGGCGCCGGTAGTGCTGGCGCATCAGTCGCGGGTGGCGCTGGGGGATGATATTGGCGAAACCCTGAAAGCCCGCGCGGTGGCGATCCTGATTGGCGAACGACCGGGTCTCTCTTCGCCGGACAGCCTCGGCGTTTACCTTACCTGGCAGCCCCATCGTCAGCGTCTGGAATCTGAGCGCAACTGTATCTCCAATATTCGTCCGGAGGGATTAAGCCATGACGCCGCCGCCTTTAAACTGGCCTGGCTGCTGGAGCAGGCTTTTTTACGCCGCGTCACCGGCGTGCAGTTAAAAGATGAAAGTGATAATCCGGCGCTGCATGGAAAAATAAAACCATTGCCCCCTTTAAAAGAATAAGTCACACCAGCAGCAGAATAAATTTTAATACTACCGGGCGCACCTGAATATTATATTCGGGTGCGCGCTGAAATTGCCCGACGGCGCTTCGCTTGCGCGGGCCTGCGCAAACCGTTCAACCGGTTTATATGGTGGATTTTTCAGGCCGGGTAAGGCGCCAGTCGCCCCCCGGCAAAATGCGTTCACCGTACCAAAAACCGTGTTGTCATCAGCCTTATGCCCCTCCCAGCAGGTAATAAGAATATTGCATGAGTAAAAACGAAACGGACGTTGTAAGGTAAATCAGCGCATTAAAAATACCCGTCATACTTCAAGTTGCATGTGCGTTGGCTGCGTTCTCTCCCCCCAGTCACTGACTTCTGTAAGCGCCTGGGGACTCGCTCACTTGCCGCCTTCATGCGACTCGAATTATTTAGGGTATATATCTCGTTATCTATTCAACATAACAGCCAATAATTCGTCGGACACGCTGGCGAATTATTCCTCAATGTTATGCAGTCATTGATGGTTAAAGATAAATAATCGACCGACGGAGAAATACCAATGAAATCGTTTTCCGGGAAAGCGTCTTTAATGGCCACGCTGGTTGCCGCGCTGGTCGGCGCCAGCAGCGCGCAGGCAGCGGAAATTAAAATCGGGGTGGTATTACCCCTGAGCGGCGCCCTCAGCGGCTACGGCCAGCCGTCGCAGAAAGGGCTGGACATTATTCAGGCCATCACCCCGACGTTAAAAAATGGCGATACCATCAAGCTTATCGTTATCGATGATAAAAGCGACAAAGTCGAAGCGGCCAACGCCATGCAGCGCCTGGTCTCCAGCGATAAAGTGGATGCCGTGATCGGGGAAGTCACCTCCTCCAACACCCTGGCGATGACCAAGATCGCCGACGACAGCAAAACGCCGCTGGTCTCCTCCACCGCCACCAACGACCGCGTCACCCGTAACCATCCGTACGTCAGCCGGGTCTGTTTCTCGGACAGCTTCCAGGGGGTGGTCGGGGCCAATCTGGCCTCCCGCGATCTGAAAGCCAAAACCGCCGCCATCGTGTTTGACAGCAGCAACGACTACTCCGTCGGCCTGGCGAAAGCGTTCCGCACCCAGTTCCTGAAAAACGGCGGCACCATTCCCATCGAGGTACAGGCCCCGGGCGGCAGCAAGGACTTTAAAGCCCAGCTGGCGAGCGTCAAGGCGAAGAATGTCGACATGATTTACATGCCGATCTACTACACCGAAGGGGCGCTGATTGCCGTGCAGTCTAAACAACTGGGGCTCAACAAACCGGTGGTGGGCGGCGACGGTCTGGCCGCGGATCAGGTCTTCTTCGATGTCGGTAAAGACGCGGTCAACGGCTATATGACCACCGATTATTACTCGCCGAACGCCAAAGAGCAGACCCCGGCCGGGGAAACCTTCATCAAAGCCTGGGAAGCCAAATACCAGCAGCCGACCCATACCTGGGGCGCAATGGCGGCGGACGCCTATAACGTCATCGTCAACGCCATGAACCAGTGCAGCGATCCCCACGATCGGGTCTGCGTGAATGAAAAAATCCGCGCCACCAAAGATTTCCAGGGCGTGACCGGCACGCTGACGTTACAGAACGGCGATGCCATTCGCAGCGCGGTCATCAACGAAGTGAAAGATGGCAAGCTGGCGTTTCGTACCGTGGTTAACCCTTAAGTTGTGACGAGGCTACAAAATGGACGGCGCCATTTTTCTCCAGCAAGTGGTCAATGGAATGAGTCTTGGGGGCATGTACGCCCTGATTGCCATCGGTTATACGATGGTTTATGGCGTGCTACGGCTGATCAACTTCGCCCATGCGGACGTGATGATGGTCGGCGCGTTTAGTACGCTGTTTTTATTTTCTTCAGTTGGGCTACCCTTCGGGGTAGCCGTTTTCCTGACCCTCGGGCTGTGCGGCCTGTTTGGTATGCTGATTGACCGGGTCGCCTATCGTCCGCTGCGTCAGGCCTCGAAAATCTCCATGCTGATCACCGCCATCGGCGTCAGCTTCTTCCTCGAAAACCTGTTTAACGTGCTGTTCGGCGGCAGCTCACGCTTCTTCTCCGCCCCTGACTTTTTCAACCAGACCCGCGCCTTCGGCAGCGTCATCATTACCAACGTGGCGTGGATTGTGCCGCTGATCACCGTCCTGCTGCTGCTGGCGATCCTCTGGCTGCTGTACCGCACCCGCTATGGGATGGCGATCCGCGCGGTGGCCTTTGACGTCAACACCGTGCGCCTGATGGGCATTGACGCCAACCGGATCATCTCCCTGGTCTTCGCCCTCGGCAGTAGTCTCGCGGCGCTCGGCGGCGTGTTCTACTCCATCAGCTACCCCACTATCGATCCCCTGATGGGCGTGCTTATCGGCCTGAAGGCCTTCGCCGCCGCCGTGCTGGGCGGGATCGGCAGCGTCACCGGCGCGGTGCTGGGCGGCTTTATCCTCGGTTTTACCGAAGTGGTCGCCGTGGCGATCTTCCCCGAACTGGGCGGCTATAAAGACGCTTTCGCCTTCCTGTTCTTGATTCTGGTCCTCTTGTTCCGCCCGGTCGGCATTATGGGCGACGAACGTCTGGAAAGGAGCCGTTTCTGATGCTCAACGCGACGACGACCGCCGGGGCGCAGCTGCGCAACCTGGCCATTATTGTCATCTGTATCGCGCTGCTGGCCGGAATCAACGTGGTTTTCAATGACTACATTGTTCGTGTCATCAGCACCATTTTTATCTTTATGATCCTTGCGGTCAGCTACAACCTGATCAACGGCGTGACCGGCCAGCTGTCGCTGGAGCCGAACGGCTTCGTGGCGGTGGGCGCCTACGTCACCGCCCTGCTGATCCTCTCCAGCGACAGCAAGGTAGACATGTTTGAAATGGCCGCCCCCAGCCCGTGGATCCTCAGCCTGCACGCAGGCTTCCTCCCTGCCCTGCTGATAAGCGGCCTGTGCGCGGCGGCGCTGGCGGTGTGCCTCGCCGTGCCGGTCTTCCGGGTGCGTGGCGACTACCTGGCCATTGTCACCCTCGGCTTTGGGTTTATCATCAAGATCCTCGCTATTAACAATCCGCAAATCACCAACGGCGCCATCGGGCTGAACGATATTCCGCAGCAGCCGCATCTCCTGTTCTGGTGCGGGCTGTTCGCCCTGCTGGCCACCGGCATGATCCTTCAGCTGGTGTGGTCGAAGTATGGCCGGATGATGAAAGCCATTCGCGACGATGAAGATGCGGCGATCGCCATGGGGGTCAACACCTTCCGCATCAAAACCTGCGCCTTCGCCACCAGCGCCTTCTTCGAAGGGATCGGCGGTGGTCTGCTGGCTTCGCTGCTGACCACCATTTCCCCGGGGCTGTTCGACTTTATGCTCACCTTCCAGCTGCTGATTATTATCGTCCTCGGCGGACTCGGCAGCACCACCGGCGCCCTGCTCGGCACCGTACTGGTGGTCGGCAGCGGCGAATGGCTGCGCTTCCTCGACCAGCCGCTGCAGTTTTTCGGCCACGATCTTGGCGCCTATCCGGGCCTGCGAATGGTGGTCTTCTCCCTGCTGTTGCTGATCATCATGCTCTTCGCCCGCGAAGGGCTGTTGGGGAAAAAAGAGATTTGGCAGATGGGAAGAAGGAACAGCAGCTATGGCGGAAAATAACGTTATCCTGCAGGTGCAGGACGTCACCATGCAGTTTGGCGGCCTGCGGGCCATCGACAACGTCAGCTTCCATGTTGATGAAGCGGAGATCTTTGGCCTTATCGGCCCTAACGGCGCGGGCAAAACCACTTTGTTTAACGTCATCACCGCCAACTATAAACCCACCAGCGGCAACGTCACCCTGGCGGGTACGTCGCTGAAGGGGCTGAAGCCCAACCAGGTGGTGAACGCCGGGATCGCCCGTACCTTCCAGAATATCCGTCTGTTTAACTCCATGACGGTGCTGGAGAACGTGATGGTCGGGCTCGACCGCGCCAGCCGCTACTCGCTGCTGGAGGCAGCTCTGCATATTGGCCGCTACTTTCCGGCCGAGCGGGCGGCGAAGGCCAAAGCCATGGCCATCCTGGAGGACATCGGTATCGCCCACTTCGCGCATATGCAAGCCACAAACCTGAGCTATGGCAACCAGCGCAAAGTGGAGATCGCCCGCGCGCTGGCCACCGCGCCGAAGCTGCTGCTGCTCGATGAGCCGGCCGCCGGGATGAACCCCAAGGAAACCGAGGACCTGGCGGAGCTTATCTTCCGCATGCGACATGACTATCAGCTCAGCGTCCTGCTGATTGAGCACGATATGCCCTTCGTCAATCGCCTGTGCGAGCGGGTGATGGTGCTGGAGTATGGTAAGCCGCTGTTCAGCGGCCTGATGGCCGAGGCGATCCAGCATCCTGACGTCATTTCCGCTTATCTGGGAGAAGCCAATTATGCTTAACGCCCGGGAACTGAAGGTCTTTTACGGCGTGATCCAGGGGCTGAAAGGCGTTGATATCGACGTCTATGACCGGGAGATCGTCACCCTGATCGGCAGCAATGGCGCCGGTAAAACCTCCACCCTCAACGGGATCGTCAACCTGGTGCGCTCCAGCGGGCGCGTCAGCTTCCTCAACGACGATATCTCACGCAGCCAGACCCACCAGATTGTACGCCGCGGGCTGGCGCTGGTGCCGGAGGGACGTCGGGTCTTTACCAACCTGACTATCGAAGAGAACCTGCGCATGGGCGCTTACAATAATCTCGCCGGCTACACCCGCCTGCGCGATCGCATGTACGCCCTCTTTCCTCGGCTCAAGGAACGGCGCCATCAGATGGCGGGCACCATGAGCGGCGGCGAGCAGCAGATGCTGGCCATCGCCCGGGCGCTGATGAGCGAGCCGGTGTTATTGATGCTGGATGAACCGAGCCTCGGGCTGGCGCCGAAAATTGTCGGCGAGCTGTTCGGCATCATTAAGCAACTGCGCGAAGAGAATATGACGGTGCTGCTGGTGGAGCAGAATGCGACGGCCGCACTGGCTATCGCCGATCGGGCGTATGTCCTGGAGAATGGCCGGATCACCTTGTCAGGCGCGGCGCGGGAGATGCTGACTAACCCGGAAATTAAGCGGATGTATCTGGGGGGATAAGCGTGGTCAAAACTGCCTGGGCTGCGGCGGCGCATCCTGTGTTGCCGCAACCTCAGGCAGTCTCTTGCTACACAAAGCACACCTCGTTCCAGTAGGCTTCTCGCGTCCTGCGTCGCTCAGTATGTCTTATCATGACGGAACCACCGGGTTTCCACGTTGCCAATGTCCACGCCGTAGAGGCTGGCCACCGGCAGTATCGCCTCCATGACGCGCTGGGTATCCTGCTGTCCGGCTTCACCGTTGGACAAAAAAGCCAGCCAGCCCGTTAACCGTTGCCACAATGCCACTTTCATTTTCTCCTCTGTCGGGAAGCGAATCGCCTGGGTCTATTTCAACCACAGTTGGCCGGGCGCGGGAAATATTAATTCCGAATTTGCAATCCTGGCTGGCGCATATTACGCCCGCTCCTATCCCCTCACCCTAACCCTCTCCCTGAGGGAGAGGGAACCGCCCGGCAATCGTTACAGCCCCGGTATACACCGCGGGGCTAACGCCCATGCGCACGATGAACGGAAAATTACCCCTATCCCCTCTCCCTCTCTCCGGAGGGAGTGAGGGCCGCCCGGCAATCGTTGCCGCGCCGGTAAAACGCCAGCGGCGCATAAAGAATACCCACAGGTTTGTTAAGTTCTTTTTCGTTATAGATAAGAATTTTTTCTTCTTTGCCGCCGACGGGGAATTTGTGGGAGCGTGATGTCCACAAAACAAAACAGGGATTCAGGGGAAAAAACATGCGCAATAAAACCACAAAAATTGCACTGGCGCTGGGTATGCTGCTGCTCGCGTCTCAGGCACAGGCAGACCAGCTGGCTGACATCAAAGCCGCCGGCGTCGTGAAAGTCGCCACCTTCGACGCCAACCCGCCGTTCGGCTCCGTGGATGCCAAAACCCACCATATCGTCGGCTATGATGTCGACTTTGCCCAGGCGCTGGCGAAAGCGCTCGGCGTCAAACTCGAGCTGGTGGCCACCAACCCGGCCAACCGTATTCCGCTGCTGCAGTCCGGCAAAGCCGACCTGATCGTCGCCGACATTACCATCACCCCGGAGCGGGCCCAGGTTATTGATTTCTCAACGCCGTATTTCGTCACCGGCCAGCAGTTCCTCGTGCCTGCCGGCTCTCCGGATAAGCTTGATGAGTACAGCAAAGCGCGCATCGGCGCGGTGAAAGGCACCACCGGCGAACAGGCCCTGCACCAGCGTTTCCCGCAGGCTCGCGTCCTCTCCTATGACGATATTCCGCTGGCCCTGACCGCCCTGCGCAACGGCAACGTCCAGGCCATCACCCAGGACAGCACCATCCTCGCCGGTCTGCTGGCGGAAGCGCCGGATAAAGCCAAGTTTAAAATTCTGCCCGACCTGCTCAGCAAAGAAGAGATTGGCGTGGGCGTGAAGAAAGGCGAACCGGCCCTGTTGAAAGCCGTTAACGATGAGCTGGTGAAGCTGGAGAAAACCGGCGAAGCCGCGAAAATCTATGATGTCTGGTTTGGACCTGCCACTAAAACGCCGCAGCCGCGCGCCTTTACCATAGAAGCGAAATAATATGTTCTCGGGTTTACTCTCCCACTCCGCGGCCCCAGCCGCGGATTTTTCACGTCTGCAGCGCGCCAGCATTACGTTCCGTGATGTGGCCAAGCGCTACGGCGATCATCAGGTGCTAAACGCCATCAACCTGCAGGTCGAGCCCGGCGAAGTGGTGGCGATCCTCGGCCCTTCCGGTTCGGGAAAATCGACGCTGATCCGCTTGATCAACCAGCTCGAATCCTTAAGCGGCGGCGAGATCCTGATCGACGATAAACCGACCAGCCGGCTGAGCGGCAGCGCCTTGCGCCAGCTGCGCAGCCGCGTCGGCTTTGTTTTCCAGCAGTTCAACCTTTACGCCCACCTGACGGCGCAGGAGAACATCACGCTGGCGCTGGAGCGCGTTCACGGCTGGGGGAAAAGCGCGGCTCAGGAGCGGGCGCTGGCGCTGCTGCGCCAGGTCGGACTGGAAGAAAAAGCGCAGCAGATGCCGGCGCAGCTCTCCGGCGGCCAGCAGCAGCGAGTGGCGATCGCCCGCGCCCTGGCCTCCTCGCCGCAGATTATCCTGTTCGATGAGCCCACCTCGGCGCTCGACCCGGAGATGATCGGCGAAGTGCTGCAGGTGATGAAAACCCTCGCCCACAGCGGGATCACCATGCTGGTGGTGACCCATGAGATGCAGTTTGCCCGCGAAATTGCCGACCGGGTGGTGTTTATCGACGGCGGCGACATTCTCGAGGTCGCCCCGCCGGCTGAGTTTTTCGCCCATCCGCAGCATGCCCGCGCACGGCGTTTTCTGCAGAAGGTGCTGGATCCGCTGCACCAGGAGAGCCTCGAGTGACGCCGATGCTTGACTGGCACGGCGTCCTGAGCGGGCAGCCGTTGCAATGGATTATCTCTGGTTTTCTCACCACCGTCTGGGTCAGCGTCGCCGGGATCCTGCTCGCCACCCTGCTGGCGGTCCTGCTGCTGGCCCTGCGCCTCGGCGGCGGCCGCGCGGGGCGCGGACTGGTGGCCGCGTGGGTCTCGTTGTTTCGCAACACTCCGCTGCTGGTCCAGCTGCTGTTCTGGTACTTTGCCGCCTGGAACCTGCTGCCACTGGCGGTGAAGGAGGTGGTGAACGACGAACACGCCTGGTCCATTTTGCCGGGTAACGTCTGGTGGCTGACGCCGGAGTTCCTCTGCTCGATGTGGGGGCTGGGGGTCTTTACCTCCGCCTTTCTGGTGGAAGAGATCGCCTCCGGACTGCGCGCCGTCAGCCACGGGCAGCGGGAAGCCGCGCTGTCGCAGGGTTTTACCCCGTGGCAGGAGCTGCGCTTTATCCTCCTGCCGCAGGGGCTGGCCAACGCCTGGCAGCCGATTGTCGGCCAGTATCTTAACCTGATGAAACTCTCATCGCTGGCCAGCGGCATCGGCTTTGCGGAACTGACCTATCAGGTACGACAGATTGAGAGCTATAACGCGCACGCCCTGGAGGCGTTTGCCGTCGGTACCGCGCTGTACCTGGCGCTGGGGGTGGCGATGGGCGTGGCGCTAACGCGTCTCGGCCCGGGAAGAAAACTGCAACGGAGCGCCCAACATGAACGCTAATCTGGCGGTGATCGCCGATAACCTCGATTACCTGCTGTGGGGCCGACTGGCGGAGGGCCAGCCCGGCGGCGTGGCGCTGACCCTGCTGATGGCCATCGGCGCCACCCTGCTGGCGCTGCCGGGAGGCATTGCGCTGGCGGGCCTGGCCTGGCGCTACGGGGGGCTGGTGCGGCGTCTGCTGTTTCTGTGGGCGGAAATTATTCGCGGCATCCCGCTGATATTTGTCATCTTCTGGCTGTGGTATCTGCTGCCGATGCTGACCGGCGGCGATCTGCCCGGCGCGGTGACCGTGACCCTGGCGCTGGCGTGGTTTACCGCCGCATCGGTGATGCACTCGGTGCTGGCCGGGCTGCAGTCGCTGCCGAAAGGACAGTATGAGGCGGCGCTGACCCAGGGGTTCGCCCCCGGGCAAACGCTGCGCCTGGTGCTGCTCCCGCAGGCGCTGCGCAATGTTCAGCCCTCGCTGGTGGGGATCTTTATCGGCCTGCTGAAAGACACGTCGCTGGCGTTTATCGTCAACGTCCCGGAGCTGACCACCGTGGCCGGTCAGGTCAACAACCGGGTGCAAATCTATCCCCTGGCGATCTTCGTCTTCACCGGCGCGGTGTACTACCTGCTGTGCTGCGGTCTGAGCCTGCTGGCCAGCCGGCGTTTTACCCGCCGCGCGACCGCCGGATAAGGCTCACTCCGCGGGACGGGGCTTCACCGGGCAGGTATCGCTGATCTTAATAAATTTGTCGTTATAAACCAGATAGTGGTTCCCCGGCTGGCGCAATGCCGGCTGGCGAACCACGTCGCCAGGACGCAGATACCACGCGTCCCCCTCCTCTTCGGTCGAATCGCATCCGGGTTTAATCAGCAGCTTGAACCAGGTATTGCCGGTGTTGCTCACCGTCCCGGCCACCTTATCGAAAGACCATTTAAACTGCACCTCGCGTGGGCGCACCACCAGAATGGTATCCATCACCACCACCGGCTCCATGCTGACCTCGCCGCCGGTCGGGCTGCGCCTCGTCAGGTTGCGGGTGGGGATTTCGCGAAACGAGACCCGATAGTAGCGCTCGCGGTTATCCCGCGGGCCATGATAGTAAAATTTAAAATACTCGCTCTCACCTGCCTGCAGCACCAGCTGGCGGGGGGCAAACAGCAGTTCGCCATCCACCGGCCGGGAGCGTACTTCGCTGCCGCCCGGACGATCGATGGCGCTGATGGCGATGCGGTACAGCCGCGCGCTTTTATTGTTGTTGACCACCCGTTTACTGGCGAAATCCGCTTCGGCCGGCAGGGAAAAGGTCAGGTTGCCGACCGAGATCGCCTGCGCCAGCGGCGCTGCCAGCAGGCAGCCCACCGTCAGCAGGGCCTTAGTTAATGTTGCGCCACGTCGCCTGGACATGAATCTCTCCTGAAGCGCTGACTTCGCCAAACCAGCCGTTATCGTCTACCGTCCGCAGCGAAATGGCGTTATCCATCGGAATCGAAAATTTCACCGTGGTCTTATCCATCTGCCCCACTTCGCCGGAGATATCGGTCCATGGCGTGGTCAGCCACAGCGCATCGGTCATATCCCGCCAGCTGTCATCGCACCCGGCATCGTAGGTCTGCGTCGTGCCGCTGCGGGTGATAAAAGAGAGCGTCGCCGGGAACGGCACTTTCGCCGTACCGTCATCAGAGCTGAAGAGACAGTAGGAACGCCCGCCAATCACCTGCGCCGGTCCGGTCACCTTGATCAGCACTTCATCGGCGGCCGTTTTACCGCTGGTGGTGACGATGTAGCCGAAATCGAGCGCCGGTTCGCCGCTGCCGACATATCCCTCGCGCGACGGCGCCGAGGTATATTCGTCCGAGATAATGCTGATGCTGAAATCACGGGGCTTGATAATCAGCGTGTTGGAGGTGGAAAACTCATACCAGCCTGACTCCGGCGAGGTGGTGTTCTGAAAGCGAAAGTTGAACAGATCCTTGGTGTTGATATCGCTGATCCCGAGATTCACCATCTGCTTAAAGAAGTTGCTGGAGAAGAAAACATAGATCGAGTCTGAGCTCTTCATCTCGTTGAAAGTGTAGTAATAAGCGGTATTGCTCACCGGCTTCCAGGAGCTGCCGTTGAGGCTGAACTGCATATCGTACGCCCCGACGGCCGAGGCCAGCGACGAGTTGGCGATCGCCGGGAAAATATGGATCGAGGTGTTGCTTAAGCCGTTGGTCTGCAAGGTATAGTTGACCATCTTACAGCTTAATCCTGCGCGGCTGCCGATGGTCTGCGTCTGGCAGTCGGCGTTCCCTTCTCCCAGGGTCGGCACGCCGTCGCTGTTGATAAACACCTCCGCCAGCGAGTGGGTATTAATCAACCGCAGGTTCGCGGCTTTGGTGTGGGTGACGTTGCGCACATACCAGTTACCGGAGGCCTGATCCTTACAGCGCGCACCGCTGCTGGCGTCGTAGTTCACCGAGGTCTGACAGGCATTGATGGTCATCGTAAAGCTGCCGCCGACCGGCATCTGCTGCAGATATTGATAAAACGCGTCCGACATCATGCCGTGCATCCACTTCGCGCCGCCGCTGGTCACCGTCGCGCCATAAAACCCGCTGGCGTCGGTGGTTTGCGGCAGGATCAGGCTGGTGGCCATATCGCACCCGGCGTACCAGTTGATGCAGCGCAGGCCGGTTAAGGGGTGCGAAACCGGCGAGTTTTCCAGCCACATATCAAACTTCCAGTTGGCATTGAGCCCGGTGTTGTAGCCGTTATCGATATAACCGAGACTCTGCTGATAAATGGTGCCGGAGCCGGTGTATTTTAAGCCGGTCCAGCGGTTAGCGCCGGTCATACGCGGATCCAGCGCCCCGCCGGGGGTGACGAAAAAGTTGTCGTCGGAGTTGTTTTCAACAAACACAAACTCGCGCGCCGGCGCATCCGACCAGGTGGTCTTGGTCACCGCCGCCCTGAGTGCGGCTGCCGGCCAAAGCAGCGCGAGGATCGCCAGCGCCATCAGTGCATTAACTTTCATTCTCTTCTCCTGTCTGCTGCACCGCCGCCCACGACGAGAGGCCGCTGCAGACCACATCCCCGACCCAGACGGCGCCGCGTGCCTGGCTGAGCTCCAGCGCCACTTCGCAGGTTTTATTGCCGCCGTAGCTGAAATCGATAGTGGGGTATTTCTTATCCACGTCCATGACAAACTCGCCGTTTTCATCGGTCCGGGTACGGCCGATATGGTTGTTAATCCGCGCATTCGCCAGCAGCGTGCCGTCTTCTGCACGAATACGACCGGAGACGGTGACCATCTGCTTCACCTCTGGCTCAATCACTGCGACGTTGCCCGGATAAAGGGTCAGATGACTCTTACGCCCGCTGACGATGTCATAGCTATCGAGCGAGTTTTTGCTGTTCTGCAGCTCCACCTCATAGCGGCCATAGGGAGAGAGCGGCAGGTAGTTACGCTTGCCGCTGAGCGGGAAAATCCGCCCGTTAACCCTGGCGCTAATCTGACCATCGTCCTCCAGCCCGGTGTTGAAGATCACTCCGGCGTTACCGTCGGTTCGTCCGCTGGCGGCGATGTTTTTGCCCTGCCAGCCGACGCTGCCGCTGGCGGTGAGGTTAGTGTTGACGTAGCCGTCCGCCGCACTGTTGACGTTCAGCGTGCCGCTGGCGTAGCGGGCGTCGAACTGGGCATACGCTCCGCCGCTGAGGGTTTTGTCATCCCCGGTATCGCCGGAGATGGCCCGCGACAGATTGGCGCCGATGGTGCGAATAGTGCCTTCATCAAACTGCTTGCGCGCTGAGAGGTTAGCCATGGTGTAGCCGTTCTGATGGGTCATCCCGGCGCTGAACCAGTTGCCCAGCGGCAGCGAGAGATCGAGAGCGATATATTTCCCGGTGTTGGCGCTGCTGTCGCCATTGTTATAGCGCTGGATCCCCGCCCGCAGGCCGAGCGATCCAAACGCGCCGCTGTAGACCGTCTGATAGTAATCCGCTGTGTAGTAATGACTGTTGTAGCGGCGGTCATCGTTGTAGCTGACGCTGAACGTCCCCAGCTTCGACCACAGCGCGTTCAGGTTGAGGGTGCCGCCGATCGCCCGGTTGTCGGCATCGCTGCGCCGCAATTGATCGCCAATGCGGGTTCTCTCCTGGTTGACCCACACTGAACTGAAGCCTCCCGGCAGCGTAGCGCTGATGCTGCCGACGCTGCTCCAGGAACTGTCGCTGGCCAGCATATTCTGCAGGTTAACGTTGATCGACTCGCCCAGCGGCAGCGTCAGGCGGGTTTCCCCCACCGCCTGGTTGTCGTAGCCATAGCCCGTTGCCGCCCAGCTCAGGGTGCTGAGCGACCCGGAGGTCGAGAGGCCTGCCAGCCAGCTCTCTTTTGCCGGCCGGGTCTTTTTGCCGCTTTCCGACCAGCGATCCATATGGAAACTGCCGCCCCATACCTGCCACGCCAGCGGCGCGCCGATGCCGCGTCCCCGGCTGAACAGCTTATTGACCCGCTGGGTGCGTTTGCTGACCACCCGACCATTAACGATCACCTCCACTTCCACGTCGTAAATACCGTACGGCAGGCCGCGGGTATCCACTTCATGGTTGCCCATGGCGAAGTTCTGGACGCTCAGCAACCGGCCGTCACGGGTGAGATGCACCTCGCCCGCCGCCGGTAAAAAGGCAATCACCGGCGTGGCCGACTGACTGTTGTCGAAGACGGTGGAGCTGGCCTGATTCCCCCAGGAAAGGCCGTAAATCTTGCCGGCCGAAATAGCGGTCATCGGTCCCAGGGACTGCAGGTTCCAGGTGTCGAGCATCCCGCCGGCAAAGCGGTGGCCGGCGAAATCGCGCTCATACATGGCCTTATATAATTCACTGTCCTGCTGACCGCTGCCGATCCCGTACAGCGAGCCGTCGAGCACCACGTGATGCTCCCGCAGCGCGGTGACGTTGTTCAGCGACAGGTAGCTGGAGGTGTTGCTCCCGCCATTGCGCATCTGGTTGTTATAGACGCCGAGGTTATAGCTCAGGTTGCTGCTGAGGGTGTTCACGCTGGACTGACCGATATCTTCGCTGCGCGAGCGCAGCACGGTGCCCAGCGCCTCGCGTTTGACCACCAGCTGCAGCAGCAGCTGGCGCAGGCTGAGATCCAGCTGCGCGCTGTCGGTCAGGGGAATGGTGAGTGCCTCGCTGAACGGGGCGTTGGCCAGGCCGATCAGCTGCTGTCGGGTCTGTTGGCTGACGCTGGCGTTCCCCTCGCTCTCCTCCAGTTGGATCTGCCGGACACGCAGCTGGCCGTCGTCCAGCCAGATAAAGGCGCTGCCGATCCGCTGATCGTCACGGGTGTCCTGGCTGCCGGCAAGATGAATATAGAGCGGGACGCTCATACCGTCCTGCAGCGCCCGGCTGAAGGCCTGCGGAATAATCACCCCGCCAATCTGCTGGGCACGTACGGCAGCAGCGCTGGCGTCGGGCTGAACGAACAAAAAGATCATGCCGAAGGCAAGCTGCGTTTTCAGTCCTGGGGAAATCCGTCGTAGAGGCATCGTCGTTATCCATCTGCACAACTGTCTATTTCACGGGAACAAACTGCTCACCCTGCCAAAGCGCAACCCGTCCTTTTTTATTCGCCGTGTCCACCTGCGTAAAACGGCGCGATTTACCCGGCATCAGGTAGTAATTCTCTTTACACTCCTTACCGTCGGCGGCCTTCAGGCAAGGGCCGTAGGCGAGGATCCGCAGCGTCGCATTCCCGGTGTTGGTCAGAGAGCCGTTGGCGTACTGAAAGCGGTAATTCACCTGCCGGGGCGCCACCACCAGAATGGTGCCGATGCGGGCGGACGCCGTCGCTACCGCGCTGCGGTTGGCGTTATCGCGCTGGGCATCGCTGAGTGCCTGATCGAACCAGACAATGCGGTAGTAACGCTCTTTGTCATCCGCCGGGCCTTTGTAGAAGAAACGGATGACATCGCTGGCCTGAGCGGGTAGCAGCAGGCTGGCGGGGGTAAGCAGCACCTCATCCGGTTTATCCATCGGGATAACCTGCCCACCATCCAGCGGGGAAGAGAGCCGTTCGAGATGGATATTGATCAGTCGACCGCTGTCTGTGCTGTTCTTGATTGTTTTGCTCAGCGTGCTGCTGCCGCTGTTCATAAAAGATGAGATATCGCCGACATCCAGCGCCTGCGCCGGCGACACCCCGACAAGCAGCAGCCCGAGAGCCAGAAGGTGCTTTTTCATAACAATTCCGTCCGTGAAAAAAGCAGGGGGAGCCCCCCCTGCTGGTGCATCAGAAGGATCAGCTGGTCCAGGTGGCGTCGAACTGGACGCTGACGTCGCCGCTCCAGATCCCTTCCGGCAGGGTGCTGTAATCGGTCACTGCGGTGGTGCCGTTGGTGGTGCCGCTGATGATGGAGAAAGTGAAACCATCCTGCGCGGTGGTACGGCCGCTGGCGTTGTAGCCATTAGCCAGCGCGCTGAGGTTGCCGCCCAGCACGCCGTTAGCGGTATCGATCATCACGGTATCTGCCGTTTTTTCGACCGCGGCGCCGTTATAATCCACACCCACGCTCAGCGTGGAGCCGGAAGTGTCCAGCTGGGTTAAGGTGTTGGTGATAAGGCGCGAGGTCAGCTTAAAGGCGGTCGCCGTTGCGTCACCCTCAATCGCCACGTCAAACAGACCTTTCTGCGAGTTAAAGCCTTTAATGCCTTCGGCGTACTGGAATGCCAGGCTGCCGAGCGGGGTCACAACCAGCTTGCTGGTGGTGTCTTTTTTAGCGGTCGCCGACCAGGTCGCAACAGCCTGAGCCGTTACGTCAGCAGCCTGCGCCACACCCATACCGGTAAACGCTGTTACCAGAGCTATTGCCAGAACCTTTTTTTTCATCGCTTTTTCATCCTGAGTTGAATTAAGGACATGATGTCCCGGTGAACCATTTAAAAAACAATATTGCTTGGGTGTTACTGAACTAACTTATATATTTTGGAATACAGTTTGGCCTCAGCATTGCGCCGATGGGTATATACTGTCTTCACGCTACAATTTTCAATTCTGGCGATCGATTTCGGCTGCATGCCCTGAGCGGTCATGCGGATTATTTTCATTTCCCGGTCAGTAATTTTATCTTTCTTAATATCTTTGCGGAGAAATCTGCCATTAATTACGTAGGCCAGTTCTTTTCTAATATCGCGACTCAGGCCAACATATACCACGCCGCGAATATTGCTATTGTAATACCAGTAATTTGCTAAGGCTTCTGATTTCCTGGCCGCAATCAATACGACCTGTTTCCCCTTTACCGCGGATAGCCATTCGCTATCGCGCCTGATAAATTCATTTAAAGAAGCCGTATTGAGATTGATAAACACAAAATCCTTTCTAATCTTCTCCTGCGACAGATAAATTAATTCATCGATATCCAGAATGAGTTCGGATAGTCCTTTATAGAAGTAGGAGTCATGGGCAGACCAAATGTACTTATCGGAACAGCATTTATATTCCATATAGTTTTTAACCTCATAGTCCTTGAAGTAATCATTTTTACAACTTCACTGTTTGCCAGGCCTACAAAGTTAACTGGCGTATTCGCTTCCTTTAATAAATCGCCATTAAATAAGACACGCATTACTTATCAATATTTGATAAGCCGGGTTTAATTTTAATTATTTCTGCATGGCGTTGAATTTAAGTTTTTTCCTATGGAGTGTCAACACGCGGACAGGCAATCAATTTCGTGCCTGGGTCAATATTTACAAAAACTGAAAATATCGGATTTTTGAGGAGTGGAAAAAGACATTTATTTTCATGAGGTTATTGGCAATATTACCCTCAATTCTTACTTGTGCTTTATATTACCCAGGATCTTCGCCCTATTATGTTAGGAATATTCTTAATGAGGGGCAGGATGGAGTTGTCAAATAAACCAAATTAACAACAAAATAAAGAATATAAATCTGAATATAAGCAATAACCAGGATGATTTACCAATTCATAAGCCACATGAATAGATTAACCTGCCGCACAAAATAGTTATGCATATGTTAATTCTGCGGAATGATGAATGCTAAACAAAGGTAGAAGCATTATCTATTCGATTAAACAGACCTCATTAGCAAGATAAAACGAGTTTTGCCGATAGGTGCCTGCCGTCACGGGTGCGCCTGCCTTCGCGCCCCCCGAAAGCATAGCCGCTTTTCAAGGCTTCGCCAGCGGTCAGCAAGCCGCGCGGTCGGCCTGTCATCCCCGCCTTTTCCCGCCTGTTCACGCTTTGTTCGCAATACCGTCATCGAAATTTCATATAAAGACCTATTAATAGTGCCCAGTTAATGACGAACCTGGACACTCTTATGAACAGCTCTCTTGCCGCGGTGGCCGAAACTGATTTCCAGCCGTTCACCGATCTCGATGCCGGCCTGCAGCGGAAGGTCTTAAGCGTGCGTAACCTGACTAAAGCCTATCATGCTCAGCACAAGGTGCTGGACGGCATCAGCTTTGACCTGCACGCCGGTGAAATGGTCGGGGTCATTGGCCGCTCCGGCGCCGGCAAATCGACGCTCCTGCATGTCCTTAATGGTACGCACAGCGCCAGCGGCGGTGAAATTCTTAGCTATCCGGAAGTCGGTATGCCACACGATGTCTCAAAGCTGAAAGGCCGCTCACTCAACGCCTGGCGCAGTCAGTGCGGGATGATCTTTCAGGACTTCTGCCTGGTACCGCGCCTCGACGTGCTCACCAACGTCCTGCTTGGTCGCCTCAGCCAGACTTCAACCCTGAAGTCGCTGTTTAAAATTTTCCCCGCCGCCGACCGGGCGCGCGCCATTGCGCTGCTCGAATGGATGAACATGCTGCCGCACGCGCTGCAGCGGGCGGAGAATCTCTCCGGGGGACAGATGCAGCGGGTGGCAATCTGCCGGGCGCTGATGCAAAACCCCGGCATTTTGCTGGCCGACGAACCTGTCGCCTCGCTGGATCCGAAGAACACCCAGCGCATCATGGATGTGCTGCGCGAGATCAGCGAGCAGGGCATTAGCGTGATGGTGAACCTGCATTCGGTAGAGCTGGTGAAGGCCTACTGCACCCGGGTTATCGGCGTCGCCAGCGGCCAGCTTATTTTTGACGATCACCCCTCCCGGCTGACGCAGGATGTGCTGCAGCAGCTGTACGGCGATGAAGTTAGCCAATTGCATTAATTTCACTCACACGGGCAACATAATGAAAAAATATATGACTGGCGCAGTTCGTTTATCCGCAGTGGTCGCGGGCATGATGATGGCATGGCAGGCGGCGGCAGCGCAGCCGAAAGAGCTGAATCTGGGCATTCTCGGCGGGCAGAACGCCACCCAGCAAATCGGTGATAACCAGTGTGTGAAGACCTTCCTCGATAAAGAGCTGAACGTGGATACCAAACTGCGTAACTCTTCCGACTATTCCGGGGTGATCCAGGGTCTGCTGGGGGGCAAAGTCGACGTGGTGCTGAGCATGTCCCCCTCCTCTTACGCTTCGGTTTATATCAATAACCCGAAAGCGGTGGATATCGTCGGCATCGCCGTGGACGATAAAGATCAGTCTCGCGGCTATCACTCCGTGGTGATCGTCAAAGCCGACTCCCCGTACAAAACGCTGGACGATTTAAAAGGCAAAGCCTTCGGCTTCGCCGATCCGGATTCCACTTCCGGGTATCTGATCCCTAACCATGCGTTTAAAGAAAAATTTGGCGGTAACGCCGACAACAAATACAACAATACCTTCTCCAGCGTCACCTTCTCCGGCGGCCACGAGCAGGACATTCTCGGCGTGCTGAACGGCCAGTTCGCGGGCGCGGTCACCTGGACCTCGATGGTCGGCGATTACAACACCGGCTACACCACCGGCGCGTTCAACCGTCTGATTCGCATGGATCATCCGGATCTGATGAAGCAGATCCGCATTATCTGGCAATCGCCGCTGATCCCGAACGGCCCGATCCTGGTGAGCAATGCGCTGCCGGCGGACTTTAAGGCGAAGGTCGTGGCGGCGGTGAAAAAACTGGACACCGAGGATCACGCCTGCTTTATCAAAGCGATGGGCGGTACCCAGCACATCGGTCCGGGCAGCGTGGCTGACTTCCAGCAGATTATCGACATGAAACGCGAGCTGGTGAGCGCGCGTTAATCCTGCCTCAACGCCGCCTGCTTGCCCCAGGGTGAGCGGCGGCGCTACGTTGAAGATCCCCGACGCATGAAGACGACCCACACCGAATTTGAACGCTATTACCAGCAGGTACGCTCGCGGCAAAAGCGTGATACCGTCTGCTGGTCGTTACTCCTGCTGGCGCTCTATTTTGCCGCCGGCAGCGCCGCAGAATTTAATCTGCTGACCATCTGGCACTCGCTGCCCCACTTCTTTGACTATATGGCAGAGACCATTCCGCCTCTGAGTGCCGGTAACCTGTTCGCCGATGTGCAGACCAAAGGCTCGCTGGCCTGGTG
The DNA here is from genome assembly GCF_001620885.1 of Klebsiella sp. D5A. NCBI lineage: Bacteria > Pseudomonadati > Pseudomonadota > Gammaproteobacteria > Enterobacterales > Enterobacteriaceae > Klebsiella > Klebsiella sp. D5A. The sequence goes on from NZ_LOAR01000016.1 coordinate 30,486, forward strand.
GGGCTATCGCCTGCCGATCCAGTTGCCGCTCATCTGGGAAACCCTGCAGCTGGCGCTGGCCTCGACGCTGGTGGCGGTCGCCATTGCCACCATCTTCGCGTTCCTCGCCGCCAACAACGCCTGGACCCCAGCGCCGGTACGCTTTGCCATTCGGGTACTGGTGGCGTTTTTGCGCACCATGCCCGAGCTGGCGTGGGCGGTGATCTTTGTCATGGCGTTCGGCATCGGCGCGATCCCGGGATTTCTGGCGCTGATGCTGCACACCGTCGGCAGCCTGACCAAACTGTTCTACGAGGCGGTGGAGAGCGCGCAAAACAAACCGGTACGCGGCCTGGCGGCCTGCGGCGCGTCGCCGCTGCAGAAAATCCGCTTCGCCCTGTGGCCGCAAGTGAAACCGCTGTTTCTCTCCTACGGCTTTATGCGGCTTGAAATCAACTTCCGTTCGTCGACGATTCTCGGGCTGGTGGGCGCGGGCGGTATCGGCCAGGAGCTGATGACCAACATCAAGCTCGACCGCTACGATCAGGTGAGCATCACCCTGCTGCTGATCATTCTGGTGGTGTCGGCGCTGGACATGCTGTCCGGTCGTCTGCGCCTGTGGGTACTGGAGGGTAAGAAATGAGCGTCTGGCACATGCAACCGGATATCGCCGCCAGCCGGCGGCAGCATAAACAGCTCTATCAGGTCCAGGGGCGCTACCTGCGCTACGTCGGGCTGGTAGCGCTGGCCTGCGTGCTCTATTACGTCTGGTTTTTTCTGCAGTTTGGCATCAGCGGCGAGCAGCTGACCACCGGTCTGCAGCAGATTGGCCGCTACCTGGCGCGGATGTTCGTCTGGCACGACTTCTGGAACTGGCCGTTCGGCTATTACTTCACGCAAATCGGCATCACCCTGGCTATCGTCTTCGCCGGGACGCTGACCGCCACGGTGCTGGCGCTGCTGCTCTCCTTCTTTGCCGCCCGCAACATCATGCGCGGCGTGGTGCTGGGGACCCTTGCCCTGCTGATGCGCCGCCTGTTTGATGTGCTGCGCGGGATCGACATGGCTATCTGGGGGTTGATTTTCGTGCGCGCGGTCGGCCTCGGGCCGCTGGCTGGGGTGCTGGCGATCATCATGCAGGACACCGGTCTGCTGGGACGGCTGTACGCGGAAGGACACGAAGCCGTGGACCGCTCGCCCGGGCGCGGGCTGACCGCCGTGGGCGCGAACGGCCTGCAAAAGCATCGCTTTGGCATTTTTACCCAGTCGTTCCCAACCTTCCTCGCCCTGAGCCTGTATCAGATTGAATCCAACACCCGCTCCGCGGCGGTGCTGGGCTTCGTCGGCGCCGGGGGTATCGGGCTTATCTATGCCGAGAACATGCGCCTGTGGAACTGGGATGTGGTGATGTTTATCACCCTGCTGCTGGTGGCGGTGGTGATGATCATGGACACCCTTTCCGCCTGGCTGCGCCGTCGTTATATCGGCGGCGCCGCGGTGCCGCTGTATCAGGGCGGACGCTAGCACACCTTTGCGCCGGATGGCGGCTTCGCCTTATCCGGCCTACTCGTCCAGGACTGGCTGTTGACTCACCGCCGGGCCTGGGGCAGCTGAAACTGCCGGTACTGGCGGCCTCAACATCGCTGAGACGTTCCCGGAAGGCCGGGGGACAGGGGGCGGCGGCGACTGGCCACCCCCTGTGCGCTCCCTGCGCCACGAAAAACAGAATGCAGAAAAATTAACCGGGAGCGCAATGTGCCCGGAAATAACACAGGAGTGGTAGCCCTGCTAAGCGTAGCGCGAGCAGGGACATTTCCGGTTGCGCCGATATTTCGCCGGGTGGCGGCTGGCGCCTTACCCGGCCTACTCGTCCGGCTCCGACTGTCTGTAGGCCCGGCAAGCACAGCGCCGCCGGGCGATGGCATCAGGCACGGAGCTGCTTTTATGCCGGGTGGCGGCTGGCGCCTTACCCGGCCTACAGGGCTTATCCGGCCTGGAACGGCTGAACCCGAAGAAATATTTATCCGCTCCGCTATTCCAGCCGCCAGCTCAGCACCGGCCAGCCATATCCGGCACCCGCCGCCTGCAGCTGCGGACAGGGATTGACCAGCCGCACGCGATCCGCATGCAGGCACAGCGGCAGATCGTTAATGGAATCGGTATAGAAAGTCACCTCGCCGTCATACTGCGGATGCGCCTCGCGCCACTGCGCCAGACGCGCCACCTTCCCCTGCTGATAGCTAGGGATCCCGGCAATGACCCCGCTGTAGCCGCCGTCGACCATCGCCACGTCAATGCCCAGCGCCTGATCAATCTCCAGCGCGGCGGCCACCGCCTGCACCAGCAGGCTAACCGAGGCGGAGATAATCAGCATCTGCTCCCCCTCGGCCCGCAGACGACGAATAAGTTCCCACGCCTGCGGATAGACCCGCGGCAGGATCGCCTCGCGCACGCAGCGGGCCACCAGCGCGTCAACGTCCGACTTCGGTATTCCGGCCAGCGGCGCCTGGATCAGGGCCACATAATCGGCGATATTCATCTCTCCCCGGTCATAATCCGCCATTAGCCGCGCCTCGCGGGCAAGATACCCCTTCTGCGTCGCCAGCCCTTCGCGAACCATAAACTGGCTCCAGACCGTACTGCTATCGCCCTGTATCAGGGTGTTATCGAGATCAAAAATCGTCAGCGTGTTGCCCATGGTACTTTCCCTTACTGGTCAAAATAAGCTGCCGGGAGCATGCGTAAAAAAGATGACAGGAAAATGAACCGGACGCCAAAGCGCCCGGCTCGCCATCAGCCGGCGCGGACCTTCGCGGTGCGGAACACCAGCACGATCCCACCGATGATCGCCACCATACCGACCATCGCCGCCGCCGGCAGCCGGTTGCCCAGCAGCAGATAATCCAGTAGCGCCGTGATCACTGGCACCAGATAAAAGAGGCTGGTGACATTGACAATATTTCCCGCGCTCAGCAGACGATACAGCAGCAGCTGGGCGACCACCGAAATCAGCAGCCCGAGAAACAGCACCGGAATAATCAACCCGGCGTTAACAGTAAACTGGAAGCCGCTGACCGGGGCAATCAGCAGGCACAGCCCCAGACTGACGGCGTACTGCAGCGGCAGGACATCCGCCGGCGCCTGACGGCTGCGCTTTTGCCACAGCGCGCCAAAGGTCATCAGCAGCAGCGCCGCCAGCGCAAACAGGATCCCCACCATCGCCATCGGCGAGGCCGCCAGGCTGCGCCACACCAGCAGCACCAGCCCCGCCAGGGCAATCAGCAGTCCTGACAGCCGCCGCCCCTGCAGGCGACGCTCCACCACGCAAAGCGTAAGGATGGGCTGGATCCCCATGATGGTGGCGATAAGTCCCGGCGTCACACCGTTAGCCATCGCCTCGAAGTAACAGACCGAATAGCCGCCAATCAGCATCAGGCCGGTGGCCGCTGTCTGCAGGCGGGTGCCCGGCGCGGGCAGCCAGCGCCGACGGACGATGGTCAGCGGCGCCAGCGCGACCAGGGCAATCAGAAAACGAAAGACCAGCAGCGCCATCGGCGAAGCGTTGTCCAGTCCCCAGCGGGTGAAGATGGCCGCGCTGCCCCACAGCAGCACAAAAATGGCCGTTGTCGCCTGCGAGGCGAGCAGAGAATAGCGAACGTGCATAGCATGCTCCAGAACGTCAAACACAAGGTATCAAGCGTCATACCGGCAGGTAAGCGCCTGCTAAAGACGGCGTTAAGCGTCGAAAACAACCCGGTCTGGAGGGGGAGGCGGTGGGCAGAGCGTGGTGAAGCAATGATGAAGCGCAGACGTCATCCACCCCGCGTCGAAAGCGGCGCCGGGCAAAGTCTCACCAGAGATGGCGTAATGCGTCATGGAATGCCTCGTGAAAGGTTTAATCAGAATCCTGGCACAGGCCGTTCGGAAGTGACAACTGCCTTTTATGGGTGATCTCTCGCCTGATTGTTTATTTTTAATCGTAAATAAACGTAAAGGCGGCCTCGGCTTATTCAGCCGTTCTTTTTAATCGGCTATAAAACAAAGCAGTCTGCTTGCTACTTCGAAAATAACGATATGAAGCCAAAACTGACGCATGCTCTCTTTTTAATTCCTTTTTTGTTGTTGGCAGGATGCTCCTCCTCACCGAAACAGGCAAAGAACACAAAATCTCATGCGGATATGACCATTGACGGCGGATCGGACGATCTGATCCCGGTGGTGGCGGCCCTGCATGATCAGATGCACACCTGGCAGGGAACCCCCTATGAATGGGGCGGTACTGAACAAAGCGGCGTCGACTGCTCGGGTTTCGTCTGGCGCACGTTGAAGGATCGCTTTAACCTGCCGATGGAGCGGATCACCACCCGCGAGCTGTTGCACATGGGCGTGCGGGTCAATAAACGCGATTTACGTCCCGGCGATCTGGTTTTCTTCCGCACCCGGGCCGGGATGCACGTTGGCTTTTACGATACCGATCATAATTTCCTTCACGCCTCGAGCAGCCAGGGCGTGATGCGCTCTTCGCTGGACAACCCTTACTGGGAATCGGCGTTCTATCAGGCGCGTCGTCTGCCGAAGGAGTATAACGCGCAGATCACCATGAACAGCGACACCCTGCATCTGGCGAAGAATCGCCGCTAAAAAAAAGCCGCAGCCAGGGCTGCGGCGGGTGGTTCTGCGGTCAATCAGAACTGGTAGGTCATACCCAGCGCGACGATGTCGTCATCGTTGATGCCGAGTTTGTTATCGCTTTTCAGCTGGTTGATTTTGTAATCCACGAAGGCGTTCATGTTTTTGTTGAAGTAGTAGGTCAGGCCCACGTCAATGTAGTTAACCAGATCTTCGCTACCCACCCCTTCGATATCCTTCCCTTTCGACAGCACATAGCCGAGGGACGGACGCAGACCGAAGTCGAACTGATACTGCGCCACCGCTTCAAAGTTCTGCGCTTTGTTGGCAAAACCGCCGCTGATCGGGGTCATTTTGCGGGTCTCAGAATACATGGTCGCCAGGTAGATATTGTTGGCGTCATATTTCAGGCCGGTCGCCCAGGCTTCCGCTTTCGAACCCTGGCCGCGGGCCAGCAGGTTCTGATCGTTGGTACGGTCGGAGCTGGTGTAGGCCGCGCTGACGGCGAAGTCGCTGCCGCCGAAATCATAGCTTAATGAGGTGCCAACGCCGTCGCCGTTCTGTTTCTTCGCTTCACGGCCTTCGTTTTTACCCTGGTACTGCAGGGTCATATCCAGACCATCCACCAGACCGAAGAAATCGGTATTGCGGTAGGTCGCCAGGCCGCTGGCGCGTTTGGTCATAAAGTTATCGGTCTGGGCAGAGGAATCGCCGCCGAACTCCGGGAACATATCGGTCCAGGCTTCCACGTCGTACAGGGCGCCAAGGTTACGACCGTAATCGAAGGAGCCGTAGTTCTTCAGCTTCACCCCGGCGAATGCCAGACGGGTTTTCTGGCTCGAGTCGCTCTCGGTTTTGTTGCCCGAGAATTCAGATTCCCAACGGCCATAGCCGGTCAGGTCGTCGTTAATCTGCGTTTCGCCTTTAATACCGAAACGCACGTAAGTCTGATCGCCATCTTTGCTGTCATAATCGCTGAAGTAGTGCATGGCTTTGATCTTGCCGTACACATCCAGTTTGTTCGCGTTCTTGTTATAAACTTCCGCTGCCTGCGTCGCTGTTGAAGCCACAAAGCCCATCATCATTAATGCCAGAGTACTCTTTTTCATTATTCAGTCCTGGTGATTTATTTATACGCGCTATTCAATTGCGGGCGCTCGCCCATCAAAAACAGGAGGTTTTTTAACGCCGGGAGATTAAATATTTATGACAAGGTGGAACTTTTTATAAAAAAGAGTATTTAAATGTATCTGACATATTTTTGTCACATCCCCTCTCCAGAATGCCCGATCCCGCGCAATAAAATGGCGCGCCCGCCGCCCCGGGTGTTGGCAAGCGGGCCGACTCCTGCTACAACATCAGCTCGATATCGATATTCCTTTTGAACGGCAGAGAATCATGAGTGAAAGCCAGACGCTGGTGGTAAAACTGGGCACCAGTGTTTTAACAGGCGGGTCCCGCCGCCTGAACCGCGCCCATATCGTCGAGCTCGTGCGCCAGTGCGCACAGCTGCACGCCATGGGACACCGTATTGTCATCGTGACCTCCGGGGCCATTGCCGCCGGGCGCGAGCACCTTGGTTACCCGGAACTGCCCGCCACCATCGCCTCCAAGCAGCTGCTGGCGGCGGTGGGACAAAGCCGTCTGATCCAGCTGTGGGAACAGCTGTTTTCTATCTATGGCATTCACGTTGGCCAGATGCTGCTGACCCGCGCCGACATGGAAGACAGAGAACGGTTCCTCAACGCCCGCGACACTCTGCGCGCGCTGCTGGATAACAGCATCGTCCCGGTCATTAACGAAAACGACGCCGTCGCCACCGCGGAAATCAAAGTGGGCGATAACGACAATCTCTCCGCACTGGCCGCGATCCTCGCCGGGGCGGATAAGCTGCTGCTGTTAACCGACCAGCCAGGACTGTTCACCGCCGACCCGCGTAGCAACCCGCAGGCGGAGCTGATTAAAGACGTCTACGGCATCGACGACGCGCTGCGCGCCATCGCCGGCGACAGCGTCTCCGGACTCGGCACCGGCGGCATGGGCACCAAGCTGCAGGCCGCGGACGTCGCCTGCCGCGCGGGGATTGATACCATTATCGCCGCTGGCAACCGCCCGGACGTCATCGGCCATGCGATGGCAGGCCTGCCAGTAGGCACCTGCTTCCACGCTCAGGAGTCTCCGCTAGAGAACCGTAAGCGCTGGATCTTCGGCGCCCCGCCGGCCGGTGAACTGACCGTCGATGCGGGCGCGACCCAAGCGATCCTCGAAAGAGGCAGCTCGCTGTTGCCAAAAGGCATCAAAATCGTCAGCGGCAACTTCTCCCGCGGCGAAGTGATCCGCATCCGCAATAGCGAAGGACGCGATATCGCTCACGGCGTCAGCCGCTACAACAGCGACGCGCTGCGCCTTATCGCCGGCCAGCACTCGCAGCAAATCGATGCCATTCTGGGCTACGAATACGGCCCGGTGGCCGTCCACCGCGATGATATGATCATCCGTTAAGGAGCTGAAAATGCTGGAACAAATGGGCATTGCCGCCAAAGCGGCCTCCTGGCAGCTGGCGTTACTCTCCAGCCGGGAAAAGAACCAGGTACTGGAAAAGATCGCCGATTATCTGGAAGCGCAGACCGACGATATTCTGCGCGCCAACGCGGAAGATTTAGCCGAAGCTCGCGCCAATGGCCTGAGTGAAGCGATGCTTGATCGCCTCGCGCTGACCCCGGCGCGTCTGAGCGGCATCGCCAGCGATGTGCGCCAGGTGTGCAATCTGGCCGATCCGGTCGGCCAGGTGATCGACGGCGGGCTGCTGGATAGCGGTCTGCGTATTGAACGTCGCCGCGTCCCGCTGGGGGTGATTGGCGTGATTTATGAAGCGCGTCCCAACGTGACGGTCGACGTCGCCTCCCTGTGCCTGAAAACCGGCAACGCGGCGATCCTGCGCGGCGGGAAAGAGACATGGCGCACCAACGCCGCCACGGTGAAGGTGATCCAGCAAGCGCTGCAGGAGTGCGGTCTGCCGGCCGCCGCGGTACAGGCCATTGAGAGCCCGGATCGCGCGCTGGTGGGCGAAATGCTGAAGATGGATAAATACATCGATATGCTGATCCCCCGCGGCGGCGCTGGCCTGCACAAGCTGTGCCGCGAGCAGTCAACGATCCCGGTGATCACCGGCGGGATTGGCGTATGCCATATCTTCGTTGATGAAACCGCCGAGATCGCCCCTGCGCTGAAGATCATCGTCAATGCCAAGACCCAGCGGCCGAGCACCTGCAATACCGTGGAAACGCTGCTGGTGCACCGCAACATCGCCGACACCTTCCTGCCGGCGTTGAGCAAGCAGATGGCCGAGAGCGGCGTCACCCTGCATGCCGCCCCTTCCGCCCTCCCCACGCTGCAGAACGGCCCGGCGAAAGTCGAGCCGGTGAAAGCGGAGCAGTATGACGACGAGTATCTGTCGCTGGATCTGAACGTCAAAGTGGTGGCCGATATGGATGAGGCTATCGCCCATATTCGCGAACATGGCACCCAGCATTCCGACGCCATCCTGACCCGCACCTTGCGTAACGCCAACCGCTTTATCAATGAAGTGGACTCTTCCGCCGTCTACGTGAACGCCTCCACGCGCTTCACCGACGGCGGCCAGTTCGGCCTTGGCGCGGAGGTGGCGGTCAGCACCCAGAAGCTGCACGCCCGCGGCCCGATGGGGCTGGAAGCGTTAACCACCTATAAGTGGATTGGTTTCGGCGACGATACCATTCGTGCGTAAATGAGAACGGGCGATGCAAAAATAGGCAGTTGATTCCACTGGCTATTGACGCATCGCCCGCTAAGTTCTAACCTTTTGCCTCGTGATTCACGCTCGTGAACACCTCTTGCAGGGCCGATATAGCTCAGTTGGTAGAGCAGCGCATTCGTAATGCGAAGGTCGTAGGTTCGACTCCTATTATCGGCACCATCCTACCTATTTTAACGTCTCCCTAAGTCTACTCAAACACCCTTTAAATCCTTATAATATGCCGTTTCACGGCCCTTGTTGTCTCTGCTCGTCTACTCACGTTCACGAAAATCTACGGTGAGTTGGGGGCATCGGTGGGGGCATGTTGTATTCGGTCTAGAGGAGATGCCCCCAAATGAAGCTCAATGCCAGACAGGTCGAGACTGCCAAGCCTAAAGATAAACCCTATAAGTTAGCAGATGGTGGGGGCATGTATCTGGAGGTGTTCCCTAACGGCACCAAAAGCTGGCGCATGAAATACCGTATCGCAGGTAAAGAAAAACGTGTGGTGTTTGGTGTTTACCCGACCATTACCTTAGCTGATGCCAGAAGCAAAAGAGATGATGCTAAAAAGCTGCTGGTTAATGGCGTTGATCCGAGTGCGTTTAAGAAAGAAAGCAAACTAGCCCAAATCGAAGAAGTAAAAAACACCTTTCAGCAAATTGCGCTCGAATGGCACAACATGAAAGTGAAGAAATGGTCTGCGGGATATGCCTCTGACATTCTTGAAGCCTTCAACAAAGATGTCTTCCCGTTCATCGGTCAACGTCCTGTTGCAGACATCAAGCCGTTGGAATTGCTTAACGTGCTTAAAAAGATGGAAGAGCGAGGTGCGACTGAGAAAGCTAAGAAAGTACGTCAGCGGTGTGGTGAAGTGTTTCGCTACGCCATAGTTACAGGCAGAGCCGAGTATAACCCCGCACCAGATCTCACCAGTGCTATGCAGGGGCATGAGTCTAAACATTATCCATTCCTGACCATTGAGGAGCTTCCAGCCTTTTTTAAAGCCCTTGCTGGCTACTCTGGTAGTGAGTTGGTAGTGTTAGCCGCCCGACTAATGATCATCACTGGTGTTCGAACGGGTGAATTACGTGGTGCGTTATGGTCTGAAATTTATACTGATAAAGGGTTATGGGAAATTTCTGCCGAACGCATGAAAATGCGGCGTCCTCATATTGTTCCGTTATCCGTGCAGGCATTGGAAATTATTGAAAAAATCAGGGCAATGACTGGTAATTTTCATCTAATGTTCCCCGGTCGTAATGATCCAAGTAAAACAATGAGCGAAGCCAGTATCAATCAGGTGTTTAAGCAAATTGGCTATACCGGCCGCGTTACGGGGCATGGATTCCGTCATACCATGAGCACCGTTCTTCATGAACAAGGCTACAACACCGCATGGATTGAAACCCAGCTTGCGCATCTTGATAAGAATGCTATCCGTGGTACCTATAACCATGCGCAATATCTTGATGGCAGACGTGAGATGCTGCAATGGTATGCTGACTATATGGATAGCCTTGAGAATGGTGGCAATGTGATGCATGGGACGTTTAATCGACGTGCATAGAGGAAGCTGATGCTGAACTAAGGGCTACGTCTCGGTAGAGCGTAGCTCTTTTTTATGACTGCATTTTTTATAATTATTGCTTCTGGTCGCTCAGATGAGTTCAACTATCCATTTCTGAATGGAATAACAAAGGCACCAAATGGCAATCATGAGAAACTGGTCAACGGAACACACCAAAGAAGTTAAAAAATGGTTGGATATCAATACCTATCGAGGATTTGAAGATCTGACTCTCATACAGCTTTACCATGAGCTGCTTGCAAGGACACTGTTCTTTAAGCCTTATCATGAGGAATTCGAAGCGAAAGCCGTGAACCTCTATATTGACCGAATTTTCAGCGGAAAACCGTTTCTTATTACAGAGCAACATCTCGGATACCTCACGAGAGAGGACACCCTTTACCAACCCCCACATTTCTTTTTGACCACGACAGAACGGCTGGCTCAGCTCAGCATCGTTGGATTACGGAATTCATTATTTTTCTGGGATGGAAGTGATGAGTATTCGGTTAACCGTGAATTTCTCGATAGCCCTGTATCCGAAGCTCTCCCTAAGCTGTTCAGAGATACTGTCATGGTCGAAATAGACCTTGCGAATGGAACTGATGAGGAAATAGCTGAATCTTTGAAAGCCGCGCTACCTCAATGGCGTAAAGTACGGGGCATTGAAGCCGATACATCTGATTCGATCAGGTTTGGCTATGGAACCATCAAGAAAATCATCAATTACAGACTCATACCCATGATTGACATCCTTGTATGGTCTACTCTGCACAAGGTTCGCATATCAGAAGATCGACTTTCACGCCTCCTTTACACCGACGATGATGATGAAGAACAGACCCGCCTCAATCACCAAATTCGGGACACAGACAGACCACTGGCGATAAAAGCAGCCAGTATACCTTTCATCCGTCAGTTCCATCTGTTCATCAACAAAAACAGTCATCTCAAAAACATCAGAGTTTCAGACGTGATGAAAATCGCGGATTCTGATAAAGACTGATATCCATACCCTTGGCGATCTGAAGATCGCTCTTTTTGCTGGTGATTCAATCGTATATTCATTTCCGTCAACATAGATGAGGGAAATACCATGAATCAGCCATGCACACGTCTTATCCGCCTGTCAGAAGTGATGAATAAAACCGGATTTGGTAAGGCTTGGATTTATCGTCTTATCAGCCAAAATCGGTTTCCACAGCCTGTAAAGATCGGTATTCGTGCTATTGCTTTTATCGAAAGCGAAATCGATGAATGGATTCAATTAACTATAGAGAATTCAAGAAAGCATGTTGCTTAAGAGGAATGTTGCTACATCGATCTTTTAACTTTTAATAATATTAAGAAAATAAATTTATAGGCCTTATAAGTTCACTGACTGAGTTTCAAAAAAAACGAGGTTTTGTAAAGTTTCAATCTAAAAAATTACTATATTTAACGGAATTCTTTACTTTTTTTCTGGCAGAGCTTTTGCTATAAGGTTTAGAGATGGTTTTCTTAATATCGGGTATGGATACTAAATACTAGCCGTACCTGTTTATTTGACGTCAAATAAATTTTTTCAAGCCATTAATATATATACTAAATAAACTAAAGTCATTGTAAAAAATTTGAATTATTTTGAATTGGAATATATTTAATAAGTGAGAGTGATATTATTTTGTAAAGAATGAGGTCAAAATGGGATATAAAGTAAAGAAATTCATCATGAGTAATGGCGAGCGAGGATGCCTGATCCTTGATAAAAATAGTAATCTACCAGCTTACTATCAAAATTTATTTCTTACTACAGACATAAGAAATAGAGGCGCAACCGCCTCAACTATGGAAATAGTTGCAACTAACTTACTAATTTTTAGTAATTTCTTAGATAGTAGGAAAATTAATATAGTTGAGAGAATTGAGCTTAAAAAGTATCTCAGCGTTGCAGAAATAGATGATCTGGTAAGATATGCGAAACAAAGATTCGATAGACAAAAAATTATAAATATAAAATCAGCAAGTAATAGGTTTATTGCGAAGAGAACCTTTAGTTATAGAATACACGTTTTTTCACGCTACCTTAAGTGGTTATGTGGATTAGTTCATTCGTCAAAGGGGATTCATGCAAAGTATGAAGTAGACGTATTTATTGAAAGTATCAGAGCACATATTCCAAGAAACAGTTCATTGAATATGAATGAAGTATCTGAAAAATCGTTAAATGAAGAAGAGATCAAAGTGCTTTTCCGTCTATTAGAAATTGGCGGGATTAAAAACCCTTTCCATAAGGAAGTACAGGTCAGGAACAGACTAATATTTACCTTGCTCTTAAATTTAGGTTTAAGGGCTGGAGAGTTGCTCAATCTTAAAATAGATGATTTTGATCTCAGAGACAACACGTTAAGTGTAGTCAGAAGACATGATTCAAAAGAAGATGGAAGATCTTATCAACCATTAGTAAAGACTGGAGAAAGGGTTATTCCGTTATCTGATGAGTTAGCCTGTGAAATTTTTGATTACATAAGCAATAGCAGAGAAAAAATGACAAAAAGAAAAAAGCATAATTTCTTATTGGTGGCTCATTGCACCGGAAAAAACGCAGGAGAACCCTTAAGCATTTCAGCTTATGAGAAGGTGATATCAACACTGAAACGAGCAAGTCCAGAGCTATATAATCTTTCAGGCCATAGGTTAAGGCACTCTTGGAATTATATGTATTCTAAAGGAATAGAAGGTGCTGAATTAGAATATAGTAGAAGGAAAGATTTAAGGAATTATCTAATGGGTTGGTCAAAGGAGTCAATAATGTGTGATAGATACAACTATAGATACATATCGCAACAAGAGAAGGATGTCGTCCTAAAGGTCTATAAATCAGTAAGTAAAATAATTAGTGGAGTTTAGTATGGAAAACAAACATATTGAAAGTGAGCAAATCTTTTTTGCTAAGATGAATAGGTATAGTTTCAAACTGTCAGATAAGAAATGGCAACTGGATAAAGAAAACTGTGTATACCCTCATAAAGTTGTAGATAGAATGCCTACAAAAATGAAACTTAGCTACTTAAAAACATTGGCTTACTATGCGTCTGAATATAGTTCTTTTTATATTCAAAGCATTAACAATCTATTTTATAAGTGGTTTGGTGCGATGACTATCGATACAATTGATGACAAAGCCATATATCAATTGAATGTTTATTTAGGTTCAGCGAGAAACTACAAGCTAAACATAGTTAAGGCTTTCATCACTAAATGGAAAAAACTCAATTACCCTGGAGTAGAAGCGACTGCCCTTAGAATGTTGGAGAAAATAAAGATCATTCCAAACCAAACAGGAGAGGCAGTTAAAAGACGAGATCCAAATAAAGGACCTTTAACTGAAACGGAATTCAATAACATTATTAACGCCGTTGGAAAATTTTATCATGAGAAGAAAATTCAATGCTTTTTGTATTGTTATATCCTTTTGCTGGCAATAACAGGAAGAAGGCCATTGCAATTAATATCTCTAAAAGCTAAAGATCTCATTAAAAATGAGAGAGGGTGCTTTTTGAATGTACCTAAAGTAAAACAAAGAAAATGTTTCAGAAAAGAATTTAACATGATTATGATAGAACCGTTCTTATATGACAGCTTATCAATGCTAATTAATCAAAATCAGGCATTTGTTGAAGATAAATTCAGTGTTGGGATTAGTAACTATAGAGGCGAATTACCAATATTCATGAATTTAGATAAGGTTACGGAAACAAAAAGGATTGATGATTTTTTATCTGATTTAACAACAGATTATTTCCATATGAAAAATTCAGTTATGTCAAAACTATTAAAACACTTTCCGTCAAAATTCGATGTTAGGTCAGAAAGGACTAACAGCTATATAGAGCTTAATGCCAGAAGATTCAGATATACGTTAGGAAGTCGACTGGCTAACGAAGGAGCCTCAATTGAGGTGATTGCTAAAGCGTTAGATCATAAATCAGTAAACTCTTCTATGATATATATAAAAAATAATTCTGAAAACGTTTATGACATCGATAAGAGACTAAGTGCGTTTTTTAACCCCTTATCTAATATACTTATGGGCATAGAGATTGAAGAAAACAAGAACTTTTTTATCAAGTATGTTTCAAATGCATTTTTCTTATTAGAAGATACGAAAGAGGATTTGAAATGTTTAACGTGTAAAAAATTCAATCCCTGGAGAGCATTATGAACAATATATTTATTTTTGAACCAAGCAATAAAAACAACCCTCACGATAATGTTATTAAGTTCATCCAGTTTTGTAAGAGTACTATTTCTAATAATAATTTAACAACTTCTTGGGGAAGCAATAAATGGAAAGGTTTATATAGGTTTACTAAGTTTAACTCAAAAAACAACCTAAACAGCAAAGAATGCTTGGATGATAGCTTTATTAATTTTGCTAAAGCATATATGTTGCATGTGCATTCATTCAATAAATCTAAGACGAAACACTCAACATTATCAATGTTGAAGATTGTCGAATTCGTTTTACTTAAAACCAATATGGAAGCTAATGTAAACTATTGCAACAATTCAGTTTTTGATGAATGCATAAGAATAGCCTCTGAAAAGTATTCTAAAGCACATGCATTTGCTATTGGGAAAGAACTTGAAAAATTGAGTTCATTTTTAAATGATAATAGGATGACTAACTCATCTTATTTATTTTGGGTAAGTCCAATTAGGTATAAGATTACTCAGTCTTGGACTGGTTATGATTCTTCACTGGAAGGCCATTCTAGAATGCCTGATATCAAATCAGTTATTGCGATTGCTGAGATTTTTTCAAAGCAGGATGAACAATTATCTTCAAGAGATATATTTACTACATCTGTGCTTGCTTTACTTATGTGCGCACCGAGTAGGATATCAGAAATTTTAGCTTTGCCAGCGGATTGTGAAATTACAGAATTTGATAGAAAGGGCATTCAAAGATACGGATTGAGATTTTTTTCAGCAAAAGGGTATGAAGGTAATATAAAATGGATTCCAAGTTTAATGATACCTGTAGCTAAAAGAGCTATTAGCAGATTAAAAGAATTATCAAGTCAAGCGAGGTTATTGGCTGCTGAAATTCAAAAAAATTACTCTAATTCAACGATGGGAACTCTTAAAGAGAATATACCTCAAGATTTCCCTTGGTATGATAGAGAGAAGAAAATTGAATATTCTAATGCGCTTTGCTTGTTAACTGAAGGACAATTAAATCAAAAGAAAAAGAGAATGTTAGATAAGTTATTCAGACCTACAATGAGTTATTTTAAAACTGACATTATTGATTCTGATTATATAAAAGGACATTTTAATCTCTTTAAAAGACATGGTTATATAAATGAAGATGGTAGCCCATATTTGCTAAGAACACATCAACTAAGGCATCTTCTCAACACATTTGCTCAAATAAATGGTATGGATGAATTTAGTATTGCTCGCTGGTCTGGACGTAAGCTCATTTCTCAAAATGTTTCTTATGACCACAGATCGCATCTTCAAATGTCTAAAGCAATTAGAGAACAAAAGTTATTAGTGTGTGTTAACGAGCATAGAATAAAGGAGGCTCCAGTAGTTGATCTTAATGAGTTTGAATCACTTAGTAGTGGCGCAGTACATGTATCAAAACATGGCTACTGCAAGCACTCATATGCGTTTAAGCCGTGTGAACAATATCCGATTGAGAATTCTGGTTTAGATAACGAAACGATTTCAAACATTCACGATAAAATTTTAAAAAGAACACTGTATGATAAAAATGATGGGAACATAAATGCTGATAGATGGTATGAATTCCATAAGAGAATAAAAAAAGGAGAATAAATGGCTAAGCATATAAATGGTTATCATGAGAAGAAGATTGTAGATGTTATTAACACATGGTCTATAGATGAAAAACTAACCTGGGATGCTTTGTGCGACAGGTTAGTAAGGATTATTGGGAAAAGACCATCAAGACAATCCTTAAGTAGTCATGTAAGGATTGCAGAAAGCTTCAGTGTGAAAAAAGCCACTATCAAATCTGGTGCAATACACACTGTAAAACCTGCTAATTTAAAAGTGGCTTCTCAACGAATTAGAAGACTTGAAGCAGAAAATGAAGCTTTGAAGGCATTAAATGAACGCTATTTAGAACAGTTCAAAGTATGGCTTTATAATGCTCATCTTAAACAAATAACGATTGAAGAACTTAATAATCCGTTACCTGCAAATTACCTTTAATAGAATTGATAGGTTTTAGCTATTGACATGGTAAAATATTATGTTATTTATTTTCTTGTCAGGACGACAAAATTTCACTATTGCAAGGATGCATATTATGGATAGAACAAATATTAACTTAATGGAAAGGTATCTACTTCTGCTTGATCGATTCGTTGATAAACTCGCTGAATCTGGTTTCTCAGAGCAACGAATTATAGAACAATCATATCTTTTTTGTGCAGGATTTTATATCAAATACCAAAGTGGTATCGAAAAAATGACCTTCTCCAACAGGGAGGTTGTTTTAACCTTTCTGCTACTTTCATATTATAGTCATATAAATAAACTGGATGATGATTTGATCAACAAAGAGCGTATGAAGCATGTATGTTCTTCATTGATTAACTTTATAGTCAGTAATGGTAGCCGAACAGAGAAAGTCTATGCTAATGAGAAAAGGAAATATGAGGCTTCGACCCTAAAAAGATCGTTATCCATCAAAGAGAAGAAAAGAAAATATGGGTTGTGATTATTTTAAAAGCCCGTAGTACGAATCTACGGGCTAACTCTTTGTTGCTTATTATTTTTATTTTTTTACTAAATCGATAAGATTTCTGATTTCATGATCAAATCTAGCGCTTCTTCTTTTAATCCATTTGATACAAACGAAGCTTCCGATCCTTGATAGGAAATATGTGAGCCACATATACTTGTGCTCATCCCACACATATCCATCTTTGAATCCCACAAGCAATGAGCAAAATGCAATGAAAGAAGCCAAACAAAGCAAAGTGAAGAGAATATAAAACCACTTCGGAACTGGCATTACTCTGAAGAAAGATGCTGTCGAAGCATTATGAAATAGCATTGTCAGAAAAGCTGGAATAATGACGGTTTTCCTGTTTAAGTTTACTTTATACTCACCCGTGTTTGAATTAATAATGAGCGCATCGGCATATACGACACAGGAGTTATCGTTGCTATACTTTCGAAGCTCGTATAGACGAATCCTGTGTGAGTTCCTGACCGCGATACCATAGGCTGAAATCTGCTTTTCATCGCCATCATTTGTTTTTACCAAGATCTGAGCATTTGTTGGGTTGGAACTGATGACAGTCGCAGAGAAAATTTCCGCAAACTCGAAAGTTTCACCAAACAGATCAAACTTTGGGGCTGTAATCTCTGCTTTCCGACGATCAGAAAGACCAACGTTGACTTCTTCATTGCGGCGTTTCGTGGTGGAGATGCTCATACAAGTTCCTTTGTGTTAGATGTTAAATTCATATTCGATGTATGAAGAAATCAGGGACTACAGATGAGATGGTATCTGCCATTTCAAAACCTGCATGTTAGTTGAATACGTAAATAGGCTAGTTAAATCAGTCTGTTATATTCTTTGGTGTGAAATCACATTTTGACTGGGTTTACAGGAAAGGCAAATCACTTGTACCGATCGATTAAAGATTAATGATAGATTCAGACTATCAGCATAAGAATATCGATCGGTATAAACGATCAATTTATTGACCTGTATCTATCAAAAAGGCTTGCCAGCCTTACATCGAAAGCGAAGCTCTTCTGGATTGAGGTGCTGATTCAATGAGATTTTTTTGGGGGAGAGGCGTAATCTCTACCATTCTCACGCTAGTGATGGTTTTGTGTTTTTGAGGGCGTTTAAGGGTTGGGATTTTGAGGTTTTTGAAGATGGTAATAATGGTATTGAGATAGGGGATGGTCTCTAACCATCTGAACGTTGAAGCCCTATAGCTTCGCTTGGGCGCTACTTTTAACGTTTCGGTTGCTATCGCTTCTTTGTTAGTTGCAACAGCTTCTGGGAGAAGCGCTTCGACAGAAGCGATAGAGTATTCGTCCTGACCAGCAGCTCGTTTATCGAGGATAAGTGCTTCTATGGGGCGGTTAACGTATTCTGTCGTGGTTTCAGGAGCATCTATAGTTATGACCATATCATGAGTTGCACTAACAGATGTTTCTCTGACAGATGATTTCAGTTTAAACAGGAAAGCATTATCACGTTCCTGTTGGTAGTCGATTCTGCTTTGCAAGGCAGACCAAGAATACCCTTTTCCCAATTGAGATGCTTTGAAAGCAATCCCGTTGTATTCGAATGAGAAGCCGTTCATGCGTCCAGTAGAGGCAATGTTAGGGATTGGCCTGATATTTTGTGCCACAAGCTGTTGCACGAAGTCGGTAATCGATTGCCTAGTATCAAGCAGTTCGTTAAGGGCGTTTTGGATGATTCCTTTTGGGCATAGCTCACCAGTTCTCTTTTCTATCATCATCTCATTACGGGATTTTTTGAGCTTCGGTTTAGGTGAGGGCGCTGCTGGAGATGCTTTCGGTCCTTTGGTTCTTGTTAGCTGATAGTCTTGTTCAAGATCCTGGATGATACGGGTGCTGATAAGGTTCTCATTTTTACCTAAGTAGAGCTTCCCCGAACTGAGTTCGATGCGACTGGCGATGATATGGATGTGCTGGCCGGCCGCATCATCATGGAGGACATAGCATCTGAGGTGCGTTTCAGAGAAGCCCATTCGGGACATGTAATCATCAGCAATCTCTGACCACTGAGCATCTGTCAGCGCTTCGTTTTTCGGCAAGCGAAGCGAATTGTGCCAGACGGGTTTAGCAACATCCGGGCGAAGCGCTTTAGTCGCATTGAATTCTGCAATCAACTCTCCGGCATTGCTTCCATCCATATTGCCACCAATTACTGATGGGGGAGTTTTATGATGCGAAGCTGGCCTCAATGCATAAAACACTACGCCAGCGAAGTTCTTACCTCGCTTTATCTTCTGCATCCCCTTCATGGGAAGCTCTCCACAGGTCAGCGGTAATTAAATGCAAGCGAAGCTCTGAGACCTGGCGCTTTACGGCGAAGAGTTCAGTTTGCGTCAGAGGGCTTTCATAGCTCTTGCTATCAAGATGAGCCACAAGCTTGTTTAGCTTCTGCGAAATCTCACCAAGGGTTTTCCAGGCTTCAAAATTGATGGCTGGAACGACAGCAGGAAGTTTATTAATTAAAGATAAGCGAAGCCACTCGCCTTTACGATGACGGCCTCGTTTCTCATTGAGAAGCGTTAGCTCTTCATCATTTAATCTGACACTGACGCAATGAGAACGAAGCTGGTTGTGTGAGAGCTTCGCTTCGTTAACGCTTCCATTACGGGAATGCTTACTTACAACGATCTTATTAAAAGTATTACTTTCGACCATATGAACTCCTTTTCATATAATTAAATAAAAGCATATTCCTTATGCTTAATTTATTTATATGATAGATGCTAATAATGTCAATGTAGTGTCTTGATTTTGCTTTTGATTTTTTTTCAACCGAAGGGCGGAAAAAACAAGGGGAACTCGAAGAAGCAGCGTAGCGCTTCGATGAGTTAGCCCTTGCTTTAATTTATTTACTGTAAATATTGACATCTTACATTAAACTGTTATCAATATTAAAACGATCATTATTAGGGGAAGGTTATGAGATTATTTATTAGAGCATTTATATTTATAATTTTAGTTAGTATGCTTAATGTCTATGTTCTTTTTTTTCACCCAGAGATTAAGGAAAGCCTTGTGGCTATAGATTTATTATCCTTTGCTATGGCCATAGCCATACTTTATGGCGATATAATGTCTAGCGATGAAAGTGAATAAATATGTTATATAAAAATGGGAAGGCTAAAATTATCAAAGACAATATAATTAAAGAAGTTATTAATTTATCTTTGATAGGGTTTGTTTTTATTTGGTTGATTGAGTTCTGATCATCTTTGCTTGGTTTTTTAACACTTGAGTTGCTATCTTTTTGCAGATTGCTTTCAAATTTCATTATGGAAATTTCTTCATGCTCAATTTTGTTTCCTTGTGTTTTTTCATACTTGTAATTAAATTCAAAATTTTCCACTTTACCATCTTTATCGAATGAGGATGATGCTTTGTTGTCCTCGGCATTTTGTTTTTCTTGCAAAGTAATCTTTTTTTCTGAATTCTCTTTAGCCCATTCAATGATGAATTCGAATAGCGTAATTATTGTTTTTGCAACGGAGCAATTAAGTATTGCTATTTTTGCTAAGAAAAGGGGTAAGTTACTAACCACTTCTTTTAAATTATTTAGTTTTTCATATTCTTGATTGTCGAACAGGAAAAGATATAATGCATAACTCACAGAAAAAAACAGAATTATATCATTTAGTGATTTAACGGATTTACCTCTGTAAAGAAACCAAGTGGCTATAAGCAAGCTGCTAGAAAAAATTGGGAAAAGGCTTAAAAGATCGGGTATGTTTCCAATTTTTTCAAAAAATAATATTAAACGAGGGTCTTTTAAAATTATTTGACCGAAAATCCATGCACCAACAATTATAAAAAGAACGAAAAGGGAGTCTAATTTTTTTAAGTTTTCAAATTTATTTTCTTTTAGTTCATTAGTTTTGGTGCTTTTACTTTGGCTCATATAGCTTCCTGCATTTAGGTAACTTCATAGATAAGGTAACTTCAGAGGTTAGACATAAGACATAAATTTTATGATGATTTTTATACAGATTTATCTTATAAATTTAGGGTGGAAAGTAAAGACTTATTTTTGTTTTGTTGCTTTAGTTCTTGTAAAACAGTGGGTTATGGGTTTTTATACCATAGAGTTTATGTGTGGAGCGCTACAATGACTAACAATGAGTTAAAAGAAATTTTAGTTAATATCTTTAGACAACGCAGTGCAGGCCCCTTCCTTTTTGTAGGTTCTGGATTTTCAAGGAGGTACATTGGGCTGCCTGACTGGGCCGCATTGCTATCAGTTTTTTGCACTGTAAAAAAGCCTTTTGAATATTATCTTTCAAGTGGTGATGGTACTTACCCTACAGCAGCTCGGCTTATAGCCGAAGATTTCAATAATGAATGGTGGACAGACGATCTATATTCTTCAAGCCGTGATAAGTTTAGTAAGAAGGTTACCGATAAAACCTCTGCTATGCGATTTGAGATATGTGATATTTTGACTAAAGCAATTCAAAAGCCTTTTAATGAAAGCCAATATTTACAGGAAATAAATTTACTATCTAACCTTAATGTTGATGGGTTAATAACAACAAACTGGGATTGTTTTTTAGAGCAACTTTTCCCTGACTATAAAGTCTATACAGGTCAGAATGAATTGCTTTTTTCTAACCCTCAATCTATTGCCGAAATATATAAAATACATGGTAGCGCACATAAACCCAAATCATTGGTTTTAACTGACTATGATTATGCGGATTTTAATTTAAAAAACCCTTATCTTGCAGCAAAACTGATAACGATTTTTGTCGAGCACCCTGTAGTATTCCTTGGATATTCTCTTTCTGATAAAAATATTAGCGATTTACTTAGTGCAATTTCTGTATGTATTGGCAGCGAGAACCTACATCAACTTCGAAATAATTTGATATTTGTTCAGCGCGAAGAAGGTATCGACGAACCAACTGTCTCTGATACTTATACTGCGATTGATGGTGTACAGATTCCTATTACGTTAATCCGAACTGATGATTTTTTACCAATTTATGAAGCTATAGACGAAAATAAAAGGAAAATACCTGCAAGAATACTAAGGTATTGTAAGGAGGAGCTTTATAATTTAGTTCAATCTAATGAACCTGAGAAAAAGATCTATGTAGTAGATATTGATGAGGTCGAAAAACATGAAGATGTTGAATTTGTTGTTGGTGTGGGAGTGGCAGCCGCTAAGAAAAAGGAAGACGAAGTAGGGATGATCGGGTACACGCAAATAAAAAATTTGGATTTATTCGAAGATTTGTTGAGGGATAATAAACGTTATAACGCCAGTAGTATCATTGAAAACGTTATCCCTAATGCAGGCAAACACTCGCCAAATATCCCCATCTTTAAATATTTAAAAGAAATAGGCATTACAAATTTAGATGAATACAAAAGGTCATCATTAAAACTTGATAAATGGGTTTTAAGATTTGACAAAAATTATCAATGCTCTAATTATTTTAGATCATTTGTTAGAAAGTTCAAAGGTAAGGATGCTCAATATATAATTGAACATTGTACCCCTGAATCTGCTGCAATCTATCTTCCATTCCTCTGGGATAAACTTGATCACGATGTTACCTATGAGTTTCTTTTAGGTAATATTGAAAAAATAAACCCTGATAATTCAAGTTATGCAACATATTTTAAAAAATTGGCTTGCTTGTATGATAGATTAAAGTATGGCTGGTTATAGTTAATTTCTATTCTTGGTTTGAGAGCATTCCATACGCTTAGGGAGTGTATGGAATTAGTTAGTAAAGCTCACATTTATTACTATTCTTTTTTAGGCTTTAAACATTTTATTGCATGTATAAAAGATATATCCTCTAAATTCCTTTCCTTTTTCAAATAAAAACAAGTAGTACCATGCGATGCTTTGCCAGTAATAATTTCGGAAAATCCACCTTTGCTTTTATTTTCCCATTCGCTATGATTTTGAAATAAGCTTAACAAAAAAAGATAATCATCGCCCTCTATTTTACTTCCCATAACACTTTTATTAAGTATCCGCTGGGCTTCGATTTTAATCTCTTCTTTTGTTGAGTAGAACTTATCAGCAACAATATAAACCATATGAAAACAACCTAATCAAGTTATGATGAGAGACCGCGATGCGGTCTCTCAATGTTAAGCATATTGTGTTAGCTTCCAGGTAACCGATTTGCCTGCATAGGGTGGAAACCGATTGTTCTTGGCAATCGGGGCAGTTGTTGAAGGAGTTCCTACAACAGTCCAGATTCCACTTTCAGGGCATGTACCGCCTGTGGTGCCAGTCGTTCCAAGTGGTGCTTTTGCCATTATTAACTTCTCCAGAGGTTTAAATGTGTCGATGCAAGACACCAACATACATTACCAGTTTTAAGATAAATCTTAACTGCGTTAAGAGGTATTTTCATTTTTTGATAGCTGGAGCGATTTAGCATTTTTTCTAGTTCGATAGAGCGTAACTTAAAGTTTTTACATTACTTTTTCATAAACCGATGGTTCCTTACACTGTTAAAAATATCGAGTGCGTATGTTAAGGTTAACTTAATGAAGTTTATAGTAGAAATCTGCAATCAAACGATCTTATTCCGTTATACAGAAACTAATTATTAAAGCCGTATTCATAAATGTCATTTTGGAGTTCAAAGCTTTATAATTTGGTATTTAATTTAATAGATACGAATACATCTTTTTTTCTATGCTCGTGTTCACTCCGCTTACCTCACTACCATAAAAGGTACTCTACTGCTAACATCCTGTAACATTTAATTCAAATAGTGTATCCTCATTTCTATAGGAAAAATCCGCTTTAAAGCGGTTGCTGATTGTGATTATTAGTTTTGTGGGGCAATGGCAATGTGCGAAAGGGTGTTAAAAAAAGATGTTTATTCTGAATGGGTTATACGCAATAGCCTGTACTGGATGACTTCGCTTACTCAGTGGAAACTCTGTGAAGATATATCCTCCTGGACAATCTCTTTTGAAAACGATAGTCCCGAATGCCTCTATGAGTTCGAGAGGCTGCTGAATGATTATACTTTGCGAGAAAAACTACAGCATAAAACTGGGGCGTTGAGAGATTCTATTGTCCATAAAGTGCTTCGCAGTGTCGATGAAAGGCTATCGTAATGGAATTGATGCCATTCAATTTTGACAGATTGCCTAATGGACAGGTGTTTATAAGCAACCTCGCTGGTTTTCATCACTTCATTGATGAGCAAGAGCTGCTTGATCTTTCTAATGAGCAAATCAATGCGGAGCAATCAAACGCACTAGAAAGCAAGCTGTTCATAACCAACGAAAGCTCATCAGGTATTGCTCCCTATGCTTTAAGTTCTGCTTTTGCAAAACGATTGATGAATGAACTGGCGATCAGACCAATTTTCATGATTGTGCCCACATTACGTTGCGACCATACCTGCAAGTATTGTCAGGTCAGTAGAGCTTCAGTGAACGCCTCTGGTTATGATTTAGATCCCGCTCTCATCCCTGATATCATTTCTACTATCAAAAAACTATCAACTCCACCTTACAAGGTAGAGATACAGGGTGGAGAGCCACTCTTGCGGTTCGATTTAATTCAGTCTATCTATGAGCAATGTGCTGAAACGCTGGGAAGCACCGATTTTGAGATGGTGGTAGCTTCAAGCCTGTCTGTCTTGAATGAGGATATGCTTGAATGGTCGAGAGATAGGAACATAACGTTCTCTGTTTCGCTTGATGGTGAGGAAGTTGTTCACAACAGTAATCGAATTCTTGGTCATGGGCTTGCGTACAGTAGAACAGTGTCAGGGGTAGAGGCTATCAAACGGTCTTTAGGCGCTGGTCGCGTTGCAACGGTTACTACAGTTACTAAAGATCTCATTAGGCATCCTGAATCGATTGTCCAGGCTCACTTGTCTCTTGGCCTCAAGGACATGTTTATCCGACCTGTTAGTCCCTATGGGTTTGCACAAAAAGCATCGTTCACATTTTCTATGGAGGAATACTTCAGTTTCTATGCCTCGTTGATAGATGAAATCCTTAAGATGAATAATGAAGGGATAAGGGTTGTGGAACATTCGGCCTCCATTCATCTGAAAAGGATCTTCAATCCCGGCTTTAGTGGTTATGCGGATTTAAAGTCGCCAAGCGGGGTCGTGCTTAACAGTATTCTTTTCAATTATGACGGTCGAGTATATGGTAGCGATGAGAGCCGTATGTTGCAGAAGGTGAACCCTGAAACGGAGTTCAGTGCGGGTGAGGTTAAAACGCTATCATTTTCTAAGAGTCCTTACTATAACGCAGTGTTGAGTTCATCGTTCAATTTTGCTCTGCCAGGTTGTGATACATGTGCATATCAACCATTTTGCGGTGCAGATCCATGCCAGAACATAAGTGTACAGGGTGAGCCTGTTGGTGATAGGAGTCGTTCAACGTTTTGTCAGTATCACAAGGGGATGTTCAGGTATCTGATGAACTGCATCTCAGAAGGTGGTCGGAAGGCTGAGATGCTAAAAGGATGGGCATATGTCTGAGGTTATTAGGAACGATATCTTTCATTTTGCTTCAAAAAAGAATGTGCCCACGGGGTTCTATCGGTTATGCAAACAAAAACCAATGAACCCTTTATTCTTTTTGCCCAATTTACTGGTAGTTGCTGAAGGCAATAATGATGCCATTCAACCATGCTTTGATTTCTCTGTTATTAGCACTGAATTATATGAGTCAATTGAAGATGGAGATATTGGGATAATCAACAATGGCAATATGATACGCGTAATTCTGTCCCGCAGAGCCAATCATAATACTGTCTTAGTAACAGAACGCTGCAATAACTTGTGTCTGTTTTGTTCGCAGCCACCAAAGAAATCAAATGATGACTGGCTACTTACCCAATCAGCTCTTGCTATAGCTTCATTTGGTTTGGATGGAGTTGTTGGGGTCAGCGGTGGAGAACCTTTGCTGTATGGAGATGATTTCCTTCACTTCATTGATTTTATCATCGAGAATTCACCAGATACTGCTTTGCATGTTTTAACAAACGGACGCAAATTTGCTGATATCAACTTTACTCAGGAAATGGCAAAGCGAAGCAAAAAGATCAAAATCACCTTTGGTATCCCGCTCTACTCATCAAGACCACTTGTGCATGATCATCTGGTAGGGAGTGATGGCGCATTTAATGAAACGGTTAAGGGGTTAATCAATGCAGGAAACTCAGGGATTAATATCGAACTTAGAGTTATTCCGACACTGGCTAACTATACAGAATTGGATGATATTGTAGAGTTCGTTGGCCGAGTGTTCTCCAACATTAATCAGATTTCCCTTATGGGGCTGGAATCTATCGGTTGGGCACGAAAGAACTGGTCAACAATCTTCATTGAGCACAGCAGTTATAGTGAGAAAATAACCTCCGCCATAGACGCTGCACACAGGTCAGGCATACCTCTAACAATTTTTAATTATCCTTTGTGTCATCTTCCTGAAAGAGCTTGGGAGCTTGCTGCTCAGTCGATCTCTGATTGGAAAAATTACTATCCGAAAGAATGTGATGAATGCACTCAGAAGTCTTCCTGTGCTGGTTATTTCAGTTCCTCAACAGGCCGTTTTCATCAACCACCGAGACCAATTTTATGAAAAAATTTAATTTTGCTGCTCTACTTCCGGGATTTTTGGCACTTAATAATTCTGTATGGGCAAGTGATTCATCTACCGGAGCAAGTGATTTGCCTGGTATGACTCTTAATGAACATGATTTAGTGATAGCCCCACTTAACACCGAAGTTCCATTCTACATTGCAGGGCATCGCAGTCATAGCTCCCATCGGAGCCATAGTTCTCACCGATCATCATCAGGCGGCGGGTACTATGGTGGCAGCACTCCTTATTATCCAAAAACATACAGCTCACCAAGCTCATCTGGTTCTTCAAGTTCAGGAACAAGTTCCTCATCGTCCTCTTCTGTGCGTTCGCTTCGTTCTAACGACAATATTAACTCTACTACTACGAATTCAGTTGGAACTACAGAAGCTAACCGTGCAAGTAATGGGCTGACTTCTGGTACAGAGAAGCGTAAGCGCTTAATCATGCGGGTTCAATTCGCTTTGCTGGACAACGGTTATTACAATGGGAATATTGACGGCATAATGGGGCCCTCCACAAGGCAGTCTATAAAAAATTACCGAATTGCGAAGGGACTACCAACGCCTGCAACAGAAACACTGGATACTCAATTATTGAACTCGTTAAATATTCTGGCCCGTTAAAGATTTCAGGATGGAATGAAATGAAGATTAAACTCTCAATATATAAAGCAAAAAGATTCAATGATGATATTGAAAAAGTTTTGAATTTGGAGAGAGTGAGAAATCCGATTGAGTTCAACATAGATGAGGCTAGGGTGTATTTGTATGCAAAACAATTCTTAGATCCCAAGCCTCCTGAGTGGACAACTTTATTTACAAGCCAAAAGCCAGAATTGGATCATAATTTCTTCGGGAAAAATAGTAGCACTGGTGCAGTCTTGGTTGTTGAAATGAATAACTCAAGATATCTAATTCCTTTCGGGACAGGGCATCACTTAATTAATGATAATAGTATTGTCAAAGGTTTTGGTCTTAAAACTACACTTAATTGTATTGAACATAACAAAATTCGTAGTTTGGATAAAGGCAGCCATAATGAAACAAATCTATTAACTCGTAGTCAAAGTAGTAAAGAGGTTGATATTTTTAACCTTAAAATTGATTCCGAGATGGATATACTTACAACTCTGACAGGGACTTCCACTGAAGATGTTTTAGGTAATAAAATAACGGGTAAAGATGCATTTGTAATTATGCCTGATATTGACCTGAAATCCATCCCGGAGTTGTTAAATAAAATAGACTCCATTTATTCTCAGCCTCTCCCTGAAGAGTTTGAATGGGTTAATAATATAAAAGAGGCAGATGAAGCAGAAGTTGAGATACTTGATTCAATTCTGGTCGATTTAATAAAAGCAAAAGATTTTAATGACATATGGCTGGGTGAACCTGAAATTGTAGATTGGGAGAATCAGATAGGCTATTGTTTTGAGAAGCGGCAAAGAAGCATGATTTATGAAAGTTTGTCGGTTAGTCATATTTGTGAGTATTTTGAAAGCAAAAAGATTGAAATTACTTTAAATGATCTCAAAGGAAGCAATTTGCATGTTTTAGATTCAGATTATCAGTCTTTAAAAAATGGTCTCTTTATAGATGTCTGTATGCTGAGATAAAGGAAGGTGATCAAAACTATATCCTGAGAGATTCAATTTGGTACGTGGCTGATAGAAAGTTTGTTTCCACCATTGATAATGAAATTAAACGAATTAAGCTGTATGAGGAAGCCGACAAATTCCCGATTTATTCTTATAAAAGAGAAGAGCAATACAATAAAGAAACTTGTCTTGCTGATCAAAGCTTTACTCATATGGATCAAAAGTTCATATATCATGGTGGTGGGCGAAGTAAAATTGAATTTTGCGATATTATTAGAGGTGCAACTGATTTTATTCATGTGAAATATTATAGCGGTGCGCAAAGCATGAGCCATCTATTTTCACAAGGATTTATAAGCTCTGAACTTTTCATAAGCGATTCTGAATTTCGATGGAAGCTTAATGAAAAATTGCCAGCGCATATAAAATTAGCTGACCATACATTAAGGCCAGAGGCTCAGAAATACAAAATAGTTTTCGCGATTGCCACAAGTAAAAACCTCCCGGATGACTTGCCTTTGTTTTCTAAGATAAATTTGAAGAATTTTAATAAAACTATTTCTAATTTCGGATACGAAGTTAGGATCTGCAAGATAGATGTAGACCCCACAATTTATAAAAAGAAAATTTGTAAACCCCAAAAAAAATAAGATTCAATTTAATTTATCAATGTCAGAGATTTTAGTCAGTTCATTAAGGTATTCATTTTTGTTCCTAAGGAGCCAGTGAAATATTTTAGGGTTCTCAAGAAGTTTTTTAATGTGAGAAATGAGAATTGTCAGTTTCAAGCTATTTGAGCCATAACTCTCTTGTATTGATTGCGTGTCAAAATGAACCTGAGCCATTTCTTTCTCAAGTCGTTCAATAGCTTTTCTATTACCAGTTTTTGTATCTATATTATTTTTAGTTTTGTCAATTAACAACTCAGGGGAGGAACTATGATATAGAGACTCAGCAAAAAGTTTTGAGTAATTATCAAACCTTATCATTAAATTAGCACATTCTATTTGTCTGAAAGAAACCATTCTTTTTAAAACTCTAAAAGTATTTATGGGAATATCCTTATCACTAAATAAATCAACTACTTGAGGGCATATCCCTTTCAATACGGACATGTTGGTTCTTAGAGAATCTATACTTATATTTAATGATGTACATAACATTTCTTCAGGCACTCCCACTCTTACAGCTTCTTTCAGCATTCTCTGTATTTGTATAATTGTTATACGGTTAACTTTTTTGTTCGGTGTATAAGTATCATATGTAGTTGAAATTAGGCAGTTTGCTTTATCTTCCCCAATATCTTTTAGTGCTTCGACTCTAAGGTGTCCATCGATTATTTTTGCAGTTTTATCACTTTGATCGATGTAAATTAATATCGGTTCAACAAGTCCCAACGCTGATATGGTGCTTTTGATCTGGGAATATTTTTTACTATTTTTGAAGTTAGTAGGCAGCTTTTTAGTATGAACAAGATCAGATAATTTGAAAGTGATTGTTTTTTCACTAAAGCAATATTTAATCATTTTGCACCTCAATTGGTCGTGTTTTTAACTATAATATTTACTACTTCATTTAGGCTTTCTTCATCTAATATCCGTAAAAACTCTTCATCATTGACAAGTTCTTTAAAGATTTGATTTGCTATCAACAAATTCATCTCAACGTATTCTGCTTTGTTTTTAATCTTTCTGTGCTGAGAAATGTTATCTTGATAGATTTTTTTTAATTCATCTGTAGTCATTTTTTTCTTTTTCTTTGTTATCCCAAAGTTATTATTTAGGTATCCTTTCAAGCCTTCATCTCGTGAGTCAAGTATCTCACGTATTTTTCCTACATCTTTGTGTTTTATTAGACCTTTATCAAATGCTTTAATTAACAATTCCTGACCACCTTCAAAATCGACTCTTGCAATCTCAACAGCAAGCGAGATAGGTATGCTGCCTGATTCTACAGCGGATAATAATTTATTTTCACCTTTACTGATAAGCATTGTCAGACTTGTTATCCAGTGTAATGATAATCCAGTCGAGTTAGATATTTCCTTATTGGTTAATCCTTGCTCTGTCATTTCCTTTATACGTTGGAACTGTTCACCAGCACGAGGAACTACTCTTGCCATATTTTCAACCAGACTCATTATGTAGGCTTTGTTTTCATCTATATCAAGTACGATTGCTGGTGTTAATTCTTCTCCTAAAGCTGTCAATGATTCGAGCCTTCCTTGACCACAAATTAAAGCGAATTGATACTTTTTGTCCACGATTCGACGTACGGTTATTGGCTTTCTCAGTCCACTTGTGTCGATACTTTCAGTAATTTCCGAATGTCGAAGTTTATTTCGTGAACGTGGGATGACTACTTTTATGTCGGATATCTTAATCATGTGGATTTGATCATCTTTCATTTAAGCTACTTCCTTTTTATTGGTCGAAAGCATTTTAAAAAATATGTTGATATCGTCGAATCGATACATCTCAAAGAGAAGGCTGTTATTTTCTTTTAGGTTTAATTCATTTTCAAATGAATCAATAGAAGGGAGGATATAGTAATCAAGGGGAACGCTATTAAGGCTATTCATCCTTACAATTATGTTGATGTCAGAATTAATGCTTCTGTCTAATCTCACAATCCATCTGCATTTATCTGTAGAGGTTTTTCTACAGCGTGCAAGTATTATGGTAAAGGTTAAGCTTTTATTGATCGTAATGAGTTTATTTTCAGATATTGTTACTTCACTATTTGTAATTTCCTTGCATATTGTATTAATAGTGTCGGCATGTCTAACCCTTAAGGCTGAGTTTATTTCTATAAATCGATAATCTCTTTCTGGTGTGTAATTGATGAGTTTATAGGCATTCAAAAGCCCACCAAAACGACTTGCTACAACACTACTCGACGGACCATTATCATCTTCGTCGATAATAAAACCTGAAATTTTACCATGTTTAATGAGAACTTTTTTCAAAAAATTAAGTATTTCTTCATTGGTCATTTTTTTTGAACGATTGTCAATGATTTCTTTAGCTAATCTAAATTTCTCTGGTGAAATTATAGGCTTGAAAAATGAATCATATTCGATCCATTCTTCTTGTGGATTCTGAATTCTTTGAGCGTTCAATTTCTGTGAAGTACGATTATAAGTGTATTTCCCTGTGTAGCGAATATTAATTAGAATTGAATGTATTCTGCTCCTGTTCCATTCTGTTTTATCACTATATGTATACCCCTCTCTGTTTAGTTTTGTTGCGATAAGATATTCATTTAATCCATCAAAAATAAACATATTAAATATCTTTTTTACCAGCTTTATTTCTTTTTTTGTACCAGGGGTAAGAACTACTCGGTCAGTTTGCAAACTCTTTCTTTCACCAGGACAAAGTATCATTTTTGGTCTATTGTTATTATCAATTAACTTTCTTCTTAATCCATATCCTGGTATTCCTCCCTGATAGTATCCCCTTTTAACAAGGTTTACGTGTCCCGCAAAAACTTTTACTGAAAGATTCCTACTGAAAGCACCAGCAGCATATCTAAGAGCAGGAAGTGTAAGCATTTGGATTTCAGGCGATTCATCTGGTAAGTTCTCAGCACAATAAATAATCCTAACCCCATGATATTTTAGTAGATAACTATAATGCCCTGCCTCATCATTATCTTGCCATCGACCAAACCGACTGACATCATAAACAAGAACAGCTTCTATTTTTACTCTTCCTGTAACGACATCTTCTATTAGTCTGTTGAAGTTTTTTCTACCTGAAGCGGAGACTCCGCTTTTACCTTCATCATCATAAGTTTCTACAATCACCATATTGTGATCTTCTGCATATTTTTTTAGATAAAGAGCCTGATTGTCGATTGAGAATTGTTGATGGTCTGTGGACATCCTCAGATACTGAGCGACTCTAATTTTATGATTTTTCTGACTTTCATCACCCATTACACTTTCTCCGACTAGTCAAAAGCGAACAAACCCCCAACAAAATTGATCATTTTTTAAGCGATTTCAACCTCTTTATCCCTTTCGAAGCTATAAGGTTCTTACCTTCATTAAATCATCAAGGTAATGGCAAAAAGCTTTTGCAGGGGATTTTGAGTGCTCGCTTTTGAGTTGCCAGAAAACTATTGAAGTATCTTGCCTCGGCAATCAGAGGACATACGTACATAGAGTGATATCGCAAGAAGAATCTATAGGACTTGAAGAGCGCTGGCGTATTTCATCTTCTTTGAAGTGTAGAGGTATAGCTATAGCTTGAAGTGCTTCAATTCTAAACGGACCAGATGCTTCTACTAAATGGCATACCATTAGCTACAAGCTCGCCCAAAACCAGATTCGGGATGATAGGGGCATTGGTGCATATGTTATGCGTGTTTTTGAGCTTCGGTGATAGTGGGGGCATTATTGGGGGCATGTGATTATTCGGAATGTGAAATGTTCATCTTTATCAGTAGCTTGTGAGTTTGGTTCCATTCCTATTATCGCACCATCTTTTCTAATAAAATCACCTGGTTACCGTTGCATTGCTTTGCTTTTTTTAACACGAATGTGCATTTTTGCACGTTGTGCGTGTGGCAAAATTGTGGCATATACACTGAAATTGTTTGTGGCTCAATGCAAAGGTATGCTAATAGCATGTGTTACCTTGTAGCCCCGCCTGTCTTGTCTTTTAGGCAGTATTGCTACTTTGATGGCTTCTGGTTAAAGATATTTTCAGTTCAGTTCAGTTCAGTTCAGTTCACTGATTGCACGGATGGGTCGAAAGGATGTTACTACAAAAACATACATTCAAACACGTTTAGTAGACCATTTGGGTATTTGCATTCACTTGACTACCCACTTACATTTTACTTGTGTCATCTCTGACAAAATAATGCATCCAATATCCTGCTAAATTGACAGGCGTCTTTGAGCGAGAAGCGGAAGTTCACTAAATCCTGAATCATCAGGAATGGGCGCAGGCCCATAGATCTCTATGCTCGCTTCCAAGGTAGCGTAACCACTCTCTAAAAGAGAATGGCGCGGATTTCAGGGTTACTTACAACACCATGCCCTGCGTTCGTTTTAATACAACTTTAATCACAATAACCTACATGCAAATTCATTCACACTAGACATACTTACAAAATATGATGTAATTCATATTGTTGAATGATTTTTGATTCAGAGTTTTACCTACACACACTAAACAGGAATGTTGAAAATGGGCGGAGAGACCTCTTCAATACAGCATGTTGCAAATAAGATAACCCAAGATATTTTTAAAATTTTCAAATGGCAACGAGCTACTAGTCAAGATATGAACTGGGATTGCGGCCTAGAGGCTCATGACAAAAAAACACATCCTAGCGATGTGGTGTTTTACTATACCGATCCTTATGAAGAAGAGATTGTGTACTTGAACACAGACCTCAAAAGCTATGCTCAAAGTAGTATCGGCAAAGGGATGGTAGAAGGTGCGCTTTCTTCTTTAGCTCTCGCTACAGAATGCGCCAACATTAGCCAACAGTGGTGTAAACGATATGTGCGGGATGAGTCATTAGGTTACAAAGTTCGAGGTTTACTATTTCTCTATAATCATGACAACCTTTATGACAAGGATTTTTACTCATCCGTGATGAAAAAAGTCGATCCTGAAATAATAAAATGCCCCCCAAACATAAAATTACACCTTTTAGATCCATTCAAAATATCCGATATGATAAATATAGCATCAGATATTAAAATGCTTATTGGTACCGGGGCTTTACCTCAACCAGATTTGTACTATTTCTATTACCCAGACTTAGCACTAACCAGGATAAAACATCCTATCAACAATAAGACTGCAGCTACTGTTGAGGTCTTAACATCACCATTCATAATAATAAAGCATGAAGAATTCGATTGGATGGGTGAAAAAGAAGATAGTGGTTACGTAATTTATTATAATCAACCAGGGAATAGTGAAGATGAGTTCATCTATTTCCTTGACATGCTTTCTAATTATCAAATACTGACTGATGCAAAAAGAATAAAAATTAGACATTGTCATATAAATCCGCATGAAGACTCCATTCATCACTTTGAAAGAGCAAAGCAAAAATATAGTGCCCATTGGCTATCAGGTGAAAGTGAACGTTTGTTTTCAAAAGTTGCATTCGAAAAAACAGCTGCAATGGTAATTCAATATAGTCTTGAAGCTATAGGCATGGAGCAACGTTAATGAATAACATGAATATTTATTTCGCAACTGACAAAAATATATACGATGCACTTCATCATAAACGAATTACCATCGCAAGATTACGCGAGATATTATTACGGAAAGGTATTATTGTTGCTCAAGACTTAACAAAGGAGGAATTAATTGAAGAGGTTTGCAAACTACCTCAGGGATATAGTGATCTAGATTCTATTAAGGAACTTGTACAAACTTATGATAAAAGAGAGAGTATAACTAGCGTCAAACTTCAAGCATCATCCTCTCAGACGGAATTAAAAACAGCAGCAGAGTTAGTTAAAAGAAAATTAGCCACTGGCTCTGGTGAAACAGTAAAAATCACTGCGAAAAAAGATGGTTCTTTAGCAATCGAGGTAAACTACCAAGAAGTAGACTTGTCCAGAACAGCATTGCGTCAGATAGACAACCGAAACATCAAGATTGATCTTACTGTAAATAACGATAATGTTGATATTCGTATGCCTCAGAACCAAAAGGCTAAAGATGTAATAACACTATTACAAAAAGAGTTGTCAAAGATTAAATCCGTTGATGTTGAAAAGTTTGAAATTTCTTTAGAAGCGATTCCTACACCAGCGCTAAGAAGTCAGTTTTTTCAAGAGGTTATGGGCGGCTTGAGTGGGTATGAAATTGACGACGTTACTAATGTAGAGCTTAACCGTTCAACAAGCAAAGGTGATGACGAGGAAGAAGAAGAAATCGAGACAGGATTCGTAAAAAAAGCGGTTCTAAAAGGTGATTCTGTTAATAGTTCTGCTATTTTCACCCAACTACACAACAAAGGATACTATATTGGAAGAATTGCCTGGTCTGCTAAACCTAAAAACGGAATAGGAGACAGAATTTTGGTTGAAGCTTTCTTTAAGGATTCAGAAAATTGCTCTGATTTTTCCTATCAAATTAAAGGAATCAATAACCAAAAAGGTAGTGGATACAATGTTACTATTCGTGCAGCAAATGAAGTTGAAAAGAAGAAAATCAGCCTACTAATTGAACAGTCAGCAGCAGACGCCTATAATATCGTGACGGGTAAAAAGGTGGAAGAGAATGAAAAAATTTAAATGGATTAAACTCAACAATCGTTTCACTACTAGTGAAACAGTTGAAAAACTCATGCGTGATCCTTTTACTGAAGAGAAAGGGAAAGGGTTTATATTTGATAAATCAAGAACATCTCATTTTCACGCTCGCTTCATCGAAAAGATAATTAGCGAAGATAGAATAAGTAATCTATACGGCAACAGTACCGCTGTTGAACGCATTGAATATAGAGTAACGTCTTTCAGTTTTGACGAACAATACACCCCAGTTTTACTTATTGATAATCCACCGAGAACACTTAAACCATTTGCTCAGGCACTGGTAAAAAACCTTGGTCTTGGTACCAGCTTAGAAGAGATTGAGATTGACCCGTTCATATGGTTCAGTTCTTTAAACACAGAGTTGACACTTAATATAGTGCAACTAGATGTATCTCAAATTCAAGTTGCTGAATTTGCTCTTGCCAAGATGCAAATTAATAGTACCAGCGATCTTAAAAAATATTTCAAAGATGAGCTTATTCACAAAAAAATGAGACTTGATCGATTGTCATGTACTATTCATGACCAAGAATTTAGCGGTAAATTAAAACTCTTCCGAAATGGTATGGCTCAAATCGAAGCACGAGCGGAAAAAGAGTTAACCAAAAGACTATTTGACAGTTTAATGAATATCTACATGTAAAATAAGAGGCTGCCTAAAGGCGGCCTTGCTTTAATAAAATAGCCCCCTCTTCAATATAAATCACTAATTTTCAATGACTTGTGTTACATCGCTCTGAATTCATGTTCAATGTATCCTTCTCAGTGCCTAAACCTAGCACCTCTGCGGGTATCACAGACGGTATTTACACCATAACCATGATGCCCAAGTATCTCTTCAATACTAGCCATCAAATTTAGAGCGCATCTGGCACTCCAACGGAGCGGACTTGCTATCGAGCTGAAGGTCCGCTGTGAGCGACAAGCTGAGCTAAACCAATAATAGGAACACAGTAATACGATCCAATTTATTGATATTAAAGTAATTGTTTAAAATGTGTCATTTAGATCCCCCTAAATAACGTCACAATAATTTTTTCTGTTTTTGTTCATAGTTTGACCCAGACCTAACACAATTTCATAATCTAATGGTTAAGATTGATGTGCGACCGAAGCGTCCTCATGTTGAATTTTTGAGAAAGGAGTTCCAGAGTCTGTGAGTGATAAAACCCAAATTGAACTCGGTCAATTTTTGTCCGAACTAAATAAAGAATCAGATCGTGGCTCTGTTCTAATAGCAGCATCCATTTTCGATGAGTGGTTATCCGAGATCATCCAGGCTCACCTGTTAAATGACAAAGTAGCTAAAGGTCTACTGAATGGTGCAACAGCGCCTTTATCATCTTTTGCTGCTAGAACAGGCTTAGCATATGCGTTAGGACTGATAATGGAACACGAATACAAAGAACTAAACACACTGCGTAGCATTAGAAATGCTTTTGGGCATAGTTGGAATGGTGTTAGCTTCGCAACACCCAAAATACAAAATCAACTGGAACAGCTACCTTGGCTTGGACCCAAAGATGTTCCTAATACTCCCAAAACAAAATTCATGTTCTTTGTTTCAATACTGCTTGCCGATTTGATGCACCGTAAACAACTAGTGGAAAGAGATAAGGTGACCTCTAAAGTATGGGGTCACATTGCGCGCGGTAATTTGGTCGGAAAGACTACAAATTGTTAATTCAGTAAATTTATGGGTAACTGAAGACATTTATTGAAAGCATGGCATGAAGCTCATAGTTTTTTACTCACATAGGAGTCTCGAATTCTCGTTGATATTGAATAAATTGGTATCTTTGGACTGCCTTTTTAAAAACAAGAACTTATGATTGTTTAAAGTGCAGTTAGGTAAACTAGTAAAGTGGCTTTGGTTTGTAGATAAAAGACTAATACTTAACTTATAATTTATAGGATTAATAAAATATTTATGAATTTTTTACAGCAATTTAAATGCCTTGTATGTGACACGGTCATTGATACAAGAATAGGTATGTCTAATCGAGACATACAACCGTTCCAATTTGCATGTCCAAATTGTGAGAATAATATATCGTTTACTCTTGGGGAGGGAGAGCCTGTATTTAACGGTGCGGAAACTGTAGAAAGCAATGACTTTGGCACAACAAATCCATTCATCGATTTGCATTTAGATTTTCCCGTAGGCTTTGGAAAATACGAAATAGGAAAAACAGCATTCTTAAAAATAACAAGTGCAATAGGTCATGAAAAATACTTAATGCTGAACGCACATCTAAATGGAATGAATTATATTTATAAACATCGCGATAAGCTCCAGCGACTCATTACTCAATACAAACAAGGAAATTACAATACTTTCAGTAACCTAATGAAAGAATTACCTACTCTGAAAAAACCTCGTTCGCTAAAAATACAAGATATCCTTTCCGCACTTTATACAGCAACCTCTGCAATGTCATTTCCCTTTACAATACATGCACATAATGCTGAAATTAGTGAAAAAATGCCACAACTTCTTCATTATATTCAGAAAAACCATCCAAAACAGCTAAATAAATTTTTAGATGATATTATTGGAAGTGGGTTTCTGAAAAGTTTGCATTTCGATTGTTTAAGCCTATATCCCAAAATGCTTGACTTTGAACTCCCTTCACGCCCAGCGCTTTACTATGATTATGATAAAAACGTAGATTTATCAATGATTCCTGCTCGAGTTTCAACTGCCGAATTTGATGACTGTAACAATTTTTACAAAGACTTATCTGAAGTATTCTCTCGGCAATTAATAATTGTGGCCGGATTGAATAACTTATTAAAACGCGGAGATCATAATATTCTTGACGATTCAGTAAGACTAAATAAAAAAGGCGATTTAATTAAAGGTTTTTCTAGTCTCAACGAATATGCAAACGTTGATTTAGGCACGAAAATAAGCGGATTAGATGATAGCTTTTATATAGTTGATCTCAATGCTTTAGACAACAAGCTGCGAAATGGCATTGCACATTATAAATATGAATATAAAGAGTCAATTCAGATGATAACCTACTATTTCGCTAAGGAAGGAATGGAACGCACTAAATACAACGAACTTAGTTTCATGTCTTTTATGAGGAAGCTATTACTATTATTTCGCGAGGTGCACAGCATTAATCACATTATCAAAACCTTATATTTTTACTGTATTTTTATCGCTAAAAAGAAAATTTGAAAACTCAATCCCCCTTTTCCGTGAGAGAACGGGGGATCTCTTGATTAAGAGTACTGATTTTCATAGTACGTTTCCTTTACTTCTGATTAAAGCAACTAAGGATACACTCAAGAATCTCCGATGCACTGGTAGGGGCTACAACTATTGACAAGTCACTCCATCACCAACTAGCTGACTTACACCGAGTTGATTGGTGCATAATGATGTCAGCTTTATCCGCTTCAGCACATAGCAGTTATTCAGGTTTATGACCTATAGCCTAATACTTCCGAATTCGAGTAGCCGGATTTTATTGGCGATGGTAGAGTAACCCGCAAACGGTCATAAGGTTAAATGCAAATGGGCGGTCAGTGATCTCCTCCCGGAAAACAGTACCACTCTACATCAAGATAAAAGCCTCTCTGGGTTTACACCAGGGTTGCTTTCCCCTTGCGTCGCCCCCTTAAACTCAACGCACTTATCGCTGAGCAAGGACATCAAAACTGCCCCCTGTTCAAACCGTTAATCCAGTAATTTCATCTCCAGCGCCCGGCTCATCGCTTGAGTGCGGCTATTCACTTTAAGCTTCGCGTAGATGTTTTTGATGTGCCATTTGACCGTCTCGGCAGAAATAGCGAGGGAGCGAGCAATTTCTTTATTCATCTGACCTTCAGCGATCAGTTGTAATATCTGAAATTCTCGCTCGCTCAGCTCGCCATGAATATCGGGGCTTCCACTATTAAACGGTGTTCCATCTGCAGGCGCGCGCTTGCTGGCCCAGGGTTCATGGACTATCCCTTCCTCAGTACAAGCCGAAGAGGTTTCATTCATACCGGCAAGCAAAGGTTGCAAGGTATCGCCAGCTTCAAGAAAGAGGCCTTTGAGATGCTGTTGTTCAGCCAGCTGCACGACTGGCTGAAATGTCGTGCGCGCAGCGGCAGTTTTGCCACTGTTCCACAAGGCCAATGACCAGAGCGTACGCAGACGCGCTGCGGTTAACCTGTCCCCCCGGTTTTCCTGATCAGGGACCATATCAGCCAGGAGAATACAGGCTTGCGGCGCCTGGCCTGTGGCGAGAAGAAGGCGACAGTGGCTAAGGGATGCAGACAGAGCGATAGCGCGTTGACAGGGATGTTCGGCATCCATTCTGAAGCTGGCGGCCATTTGTTCAAGTTGTCGCTGCAGTTGCTCTGCGCCTGTGACATTGCCGCGCTGCAGCCGCACCCTCACCTGCTCGGCTAACATCATGGCCTGGAGCCGTTGCCAGCCGCGAGACACCGCAAGACGCTGCGCATGCTCCAGCAATCGCTCGGCCTCATACGGCATATCGCCATCCAGGGCCTGACGCGCGAGATAGGTATAGCAACGACGCAGCGCATCGGGTGGACTGAATCGGTCGATGAATTCGAGCCGGTCGGCTAACAGATGCTCGGGCGAGTCGCCACTCTGACATTCATAGGCTATCTCCGCCAGCAGCGGCGCCAGCGTCGCGCCACTGGTCGACTGGGTACCGGTATAACATTCAGCCTGACGCAACGTTTTCTCTGCGTACCACCCGGCTTTCCCCAGATCGCCCTGACAAAGATGGCACTGGGCAATGATAAAAGCGCGATAAACCGAGACAAACAGATTATCTAAAGGACTTTCCGGAGAGGGCATATGCTGTTGAACCTCCAGCGCATCGTGATAGCGCTGGTTAACAACATGGCAATAGCTGAGAATATTGCATATCAGACCATCAACCCAGGTGTCGCCGCAGGGCACTTCGGCCAGCAACGGCTGAACAATAGCCAGACTCTCCGGGATGTTTTCCGCAAAGGCTTCGCAAATTGCCCGCACAACGCGCAATTTACACCAGGTGCTGCGAGTTAAATCCTCACGATGATGAAGTACCATCTGATCGAGGTTATCAAGCAGCTGCCTCGACTCATCAAAGTGGAAATAATGCGCCAGTGCCCAGGCCAGATTAATTTGCAGGTCAATGCGCGAAGGATCGGTGCTGGGCGGTAAATGATGCATCCATGAGATCAGGGTATCGATATCCCCTTCTTCCGCCAGTGACTGAGCGCTTGCGCCGTCCTGTACGGGGCTATGCACCGGCTTGCCTGCGCTGAGCGCATGGCGTACCGCCTCAGACCACAGCTTCTGTTCGACGAACCAATGACTGGCTAATTCATGTAGCTGTTTGCGATCAATATCGTTGTTCTGCTGCAGCATGATCCGAAGATTTTCCTGCAACAGAGGATGGTAGCGGAACCAGTAGCCTTGTTCGTCAAGGGCTGACAAAAAAAGGTTGTGTCGCTCAATCCATGTCAGCATCGCTTTACTATCATCTCGTCCTGTCACTGCGTTGCATAATTCGGCATTTAACCGACTGAGGAAGGACGTTTTTACCAGGAAATCGAGAACCTCTTCCGGCAGCGGATCCAGGACCACCTCTTTCAGATAGCGGGCAATAGACCGTGTTCCTCCATGCATATTGCGCAACAGATGCTCGGGATCATGCTGTAATTCTGCGGACAATGAAGCGATCTTCATCCCTGCAATCCAGCCCTCTGTCACGGACTGTAGCCGCTGTGCATGGTGGTTGCTGAGGGGGAGCGCAACCGTGCGGCTAAAATAGTGTTTTGTTTCTTCGAGCGTGAATTGCAGGTCTCGATCATAGATTTCCACCAGTTGGTCCTGGGCCTGCAGCTGGCTCAGCGCAAGATTCGGGTGGAAACGGCTGCCAATGATCAGATGCAAGGCGGCAGGCGCATGCTTGATTAAATACCCCAGCGCTTCATAGACCCCACGATCGTTAATCACGTGGAAGTCGTCGATGATCAGGTATACGTCATGCGGGCAATAGTGTAGCTGGTTAATGAGCCCGGCCAGCAGTTGCTCGGAGCTGGAGAGCTTCTGTTCTTCCATGTCACGCCAGAAATCGGCGTCCCAGTCAGCATAGAGTGGACGCAATGCTTGCAGCAGATAAGGAATAAACTGCCATACGTCATCATCATCCTCATCGAGGCTCAGCCAGGCGATACGTTCCCCCTGCGCGACCATCTGCTGATGCCATTGCGCCAACAGCGTGGTTTTGCCAAATCCAGCGCCGGCGCAGACGACGCCCAGCCGGCACTGCTGAACGGGACTGAGAAGCTGAAGAAGCCGGGGGCGCTCCAGCAATTGTATCGAGGAGCGAGGCGGGACGAATTTGGTCAGGATTAACGGCAAGCCTCGCGTCAGCCGCAATGGCCCGGAGACCAGTGAGGGTGATTGGCGACCTTCTAAATCCAATGGCTTCATCCGTGGTGTCTACTCGTTTTGTTTTTTTTCAATTGTACGCCAGCCACCGGGATGACATGGGGCAGGCAAACTTTATGGCCACACAAAATTTAGAAAGTTTGACCTCAAGCATGAAAACCCCCACCTACCCCCCCATGAAGGTGGCTTCGCACTCTCTCTAACCGCTCGTAGATTCATTGCATGGGTGTGGCCAGGGTTATTCGCCCTGTCTGTTGGCCCCGCCTGGGTGACCTTTATTGAGGAGAATTAAACGATGCTCAGCAAACAGGCGTTATTGCAGGCTTACCGCAAGATGCGGGAGATCAGGACCTTTGAAGAGCGGTTGCATCAGGAAAATACCAGCGGTGATATTCCGGGCTTCATTCACCTTTATACCGGTGAGGAGGCCATCGCGGTGGGGGTCTGCGAAAATTTAACGAGCGCAGATTTCATTGGTTCAACACACCGTGGCCATGGCCACTGTATTGCTAAAGGTTGTGACATTCACGGCATGATGGCCGAAATATTCGGTAAGGACAGCGGGTTATGTCGCGGTAAGGGTGGCTCGATGCACATTGCCGATCTGTCGAAAGGAATGCTGGGGGCGAATGCTATCGTTGGGGGGGCCCCTCCACTGGCCATCGGCGCCGCGCTAACGGCAAAGACGCTAAAAACCGGCAACGTCGGGGTCTCTTTTACGGGCGATGGTGGTTCTAATCAGGGCCTGGTCTTTGAAGCCATCAATATGGCCGTCGTGCTCCAGCTTCCAGCCGTCTTTATTTTCGAGAACAACGGTTACGGCGAAGGGACCGGCCATGACTACGCCGTGGGTGGGCGTGATATCGCCCGGCGCGCCGCTGGCTTCGGCCTGCCGGCAGTGACCGTCGATGGCACCGATTTCTTTGCCGTTTATGAGGCAACCTCAGAGGCGGTCAAGCGTGCGCGAGAAGGCGGTGGCCCAAGCGTCATTGAGGCCAAAGCCTTCCGCTGGCATGGTCATTTTGAGGGCGATCCCGCGCTATACCGCGCGGAAGGTGAAGTGCAACGCCTGCGTGAACAACATGATCCGCTGAAGATTTTCACCGCTAAGGTCAAGCAGCATATCACCCAGGAAGAACTGGCGGCGATTGACGAGGAAGTAGAAGCCCTGGTCAACGATGCCGTATTGAAGGCCCGCGCCGCTGCCTACCCGGCTCCGGAAGACCTGCTGACAGACGTGTACGTCTCATACTGAGGGTGATAACCATGACAATAAAAACCTATCGTGAAGCGGTCAAGGAAGCCCTGGCTCAGGAAATGGAGCGCGATGAACGCGTGGTACTCATCGGTGAAGACTTGCGTGGCGGTCATGGCGGAAATGCGCCCGAAGAGGCAAAGATTGAAGCCTTTGGCGGTGTGCTGGGTGTCACTAAAGGGCTGTGGACGCAGTTCGGCTCCGATCGGGTGATCGACACGCCCATTACCGAGTCGGCCATTATCGGTATGGCGGCCGGCGCCGCAGCGACGGGGCTGCGGCCGGTCGCGGAACTGATGTTCATGGATTTTTTTGGTGTGAGTCACGATGCACTGTATAACCAGGCGGCTAAGTTCCGCTACATGTTTGGTGGCAAAGCCAGAGCTCCGCTGGTAATGCGAGGGATGATCGGCGCAGGGTTTTCCGCCGCGGCCCAGCATTCACAGTCACCCTATAATATCTTTGCCACCACGCCTGGACTGAAAGTGGTGGTGCCCTCGACGCCTTATGACGTCAAGGGTCTGTTAATCCAGTCCATTCGCGACGACGACCCGGTGGTATTCTGCGAGCATAAAATGCTGTACGACCTCAAGGGCGAGGTACCGGACGAGATCTATACCATCCCGCTAGGTGTAGCCAACTACACGCGCGAAGGAGAGGATGTCTCCATCATTGCGTTGTCGGCAATGGTACATAAAGCAAACCAGGTGGCGGACAAACTGGCCAGAGAGGGGATCTCGGTCGAGGTGGTCGACCCGCGAACCATTTCGCCGCTGGATGAGGAAGGTATTCTGGAATCGGTGGCTTCCACGGGGCGGGTCGTGATAGTCGACGAATCTGCTGCACGCTTCGGTTTTGCTCATGATGTCGCGGCGCTGATTGCGTCTCAGGCATTCCATTTCCTCAAAGCGCCCGTTCTGCTGGTGACGCCGCCACACACGCCGGTCCCGTTCTCCCCTGCTCTCGAAAAACTCTGGATCCCTGGCGTTGAACGTATCGAAGCCGCCGTCCGTCAAGTGCTGGAGGATTAACCTATGAGCGAAATCAAGACGCTTGAAATGCCAAAGTGGGGGCTTTCCATGGAGGAAGGCTTGCTCGCTCGATGGGCAATCCAGGAGGGTGACGATTTCACCAGAGGGCAGGAAATCTGTGAGATTGAAACCAGTAAAATCGTCAATGTGCTGGAGGCACCTTTTGCCGGTACATTACGCCGGATAATCGCCCGGGAGGGTGAGACGCTTCAGGTTGGCGCCGTGCTGGCTCTGGC
This sequence comes from Klebsiella sp. D5A, assembly GCF_001620885.1. Taxonomy (NCBI): domain Bacteria; kingdom Pseudomonadati; phylum Pseudomonadota; class Gammaproteobacteria; order Enterobacterales; family Enterobacteriaceae; genus Klebsiella; species Klebsiella sp. D5A. The sequence continues at coordinate 74,665 of NZ_LOAR01000016.1, forward strand.
GGCTGACGCTTCGGTCAGCGATGCTGAACTGGACGAATTTGCTGCCAGTCTGGCTATAGTGAAACCCGCAGCCCCTGACCCGGAGGATGCCGCGCCGGACGTAGCGGCACAGGCAGGCGCTAAGCCACCTTCCGTTGTTTCGCCGCCATCCAACAGTCCGGAGCCCCCTATTGGGCAGACCGTCATTCCCGTCAGTCTGCAAGGCGTGACTGATGTGACTCAGGTTAATGCCACGCCCCATGCGTTACGACTGTCTGCCCGCTGGGGTGTCGACCTGAAAAAGGTCCGCGGCAGCGGGCGCGGGGAACGTATCTCTGTTTCTGATCTGGAAAGCGCGATCGTTGCCGCCGGCGGTCGCCTGGCCTCTCCGACGCCCCCCGTTCGTCCCAGCAAAGCGCCCCGCTCGCATGCCGATGATAGCCAGGTATCGGCCACCCCGCTGGCGCGCCGTCTGGCCGGCAAGCTGGGTATCAACTTGCATGACTGCCGAAGCAGCGGTTCACGCGGTCGGGTGAGTCGCGATGATGTGCTGGCTGCGTCGTTGTTGCTCGACGGGCCCCCGCAGACCAGCCCTGTGCAGGAGAGTGCCCCGGCACCCTTTGAGAGCATCCCCATGTCCGGTATGCGGCGGGCTATCGCTTCTCGCCTGCAAACCTCCAAGCAACAGTCTCCCCATTTCCGTTTGAGTGTCGATCTCGATCTGGAACGACTGTTAGCGTTTCGTCAGGAAATTAACCGCGAAGTACCCGGTGTCAAGATTTCGGTTAACGACCTTCTGGTGAAAGCTTGTGCCCTGGCGCTGGTGGCCGTGCCAGACGTCAACATCCAGTTTGATGAAGCGACACAAAGTATCCGCCGCTTTGCGGATGCCGATATTTCGGTGGCTGTTGCGCTGCCTGACGGGCTAATTACCCCCATTGTTCGCTCGGCGAACCGGAAATCGATCAGCGACATATCGGCCGAAATTCACGCCCTGGTGACCAGGGCCAAAGCGGGCACGCTGAAGCCGGAAGAGTTCCAGGGGGGAACCTTTAGCGTGTCAAATCTGGGTATGCTCGGTGTACGGCAGTTTGACGCCATCATCAATCCACCGCAAAGCGCAATCCTCGCCATTGGCACCGGCGAGATGCGGGCGGTAGTACGCGACGGGCAAATCGTCGCGCGCCACCAACTGACGATATCGCTATCCTGCGATCACCGGGTCATTGATGGGGCGGCAGGTGCAGCTTTTCTCCAGGAACTCAAGCGACTGACTGAAACCCCAACCCTGATGTTTATCCAGGAGACGAGCTATGCACGATAATTACGATGTGCTGATCATCGGCGGGGGTCCTGGGGGGTATGTGGCCGCCATCCGTGCCGGCCAGCTAGGTCTTCGTACCGCCTTAGTGGAAAAACAACATCTGGGCGGCATCTGCCTGAACTGGGGATGCATTCCAACCAAGGCGCTGTTGCATGGCGCTGAGGTCGCGCACAGTATCACCCATGCCAGTCAGCTGGGCATCAGCGTGGGTGAGGTGAATGTCGATCTGCAGAAACTGGTGCAGTTTAGCCGTGCCGTTTCGCAACAGCTCACCGGCGGGGTTGAGTACCTGTTGAAGAAAAATGGCGTGAGGGTGATTGATGGCACCGCGCGGCTGCGCGGTAAGGGACAAATAACGGTAGCGGATGCCCGGGGGGAAGCGCACGATTACCGGGCCGATCACGTGATCCTGGCCACGGGCGCCCGACCACGCGCATTACCAGGCATAGAGCCAGATGGCGAATATATCTGGACCTATTACGAGGCACTACAGCCTAAGCGATTGCCCAGGTCGCTATTAATCATCGGTTCAGGCGCGATTGGCGTCGAGTTCGCCAGCCTTTATAACGATCTGGGCTGTAAAGTGACGCTGGTCGAGCTAGCGTCGCAGATTTTGCCCGTGGAAGATGCCGAAGTGTCAGCGGCGGTGCGTAAGTCATTCGAAAAGCGCGGGATTCAGGTCCATACCCAGACCCAGGTAACGCAAGTACAGCTCACCGATACCGGGGTGCGCTGTACAATGAAAAATACGAGCGCCGAATCTTTCCTGGAAGTCGAACGCGTGCTGCTGGCGGTTGGCGTACAGCCGAATATTGAAGATCTGGGGCTGGAAGCACTGGGCGTCGAGTTAGACCGCGGTTTTATCAAGACGGATGCGGCTTGTCGCACTAACGTATTTGGGCTTTATGCCATCGGCGATGTAGCCGGCCCGCCGTGTCTGGCGCACAAGGCCAGCCACGAAGGCGTGATCTGCATTGAGACACTGGCTGGTGTCGAAGGCACCCACCCGCTTGATCGCGACTATGTGCCCGGTTGCACTTATTCCCGGCCTCAGGTTGCCAGTCTGGGCCTGACGGAATCGACGGCCCTGGCCAGGGGACGGCCCGTCAGGATCGGTAAGTTCTCTTATCAGAGCAATGGTAAGGCGCTGGCCAGCGGTGAGACGGAGGGTTTTGTGAAGACCATTTTCGATGCTGAAACGGGTGAATTGCTGGGCGCGCATATGGTTGGCGCACAGGTCACGGAACAGATCCAGGGGTTTGGCATCGCCCGTCACCTGGAGGCCACAGATGAAAGTCTCCTGTCGATGATCTTTGCGCATCCGACACTTTCCGAAGCGATGCATGAGTCAATCCTCGCGGCCTGCGACCAACCGTTGCATCAATAAAAAATAAGGGAGGCGATAGCGTCGTGATACGGAGTAAGTTGCCCGTTATCCCTCCTGTATTTTCCTTGAACGTTCGATAAGGTAACAGCCCGTCGTTAGGTAAGTATCCCGCATCATTGATCTCCAGCCACTGGCAGTCATCTCACTTTATTGAAAATGAGCAGGACTAACGCAAGGCAAATGGCGCTACCGACAAATGCGGTGATGAAGGAATTCACCAATGAGCTGCTGTAACGAAATAAAAGCGTCATTGCGGATTCATTCCGTCAAGACTTGCTTATTTGTTCGTTACGAACATTTTAATACCTGGGGAATTGCACATAGCCGCTAACCTGTCCTTATTATTGCCACGCAACCTCATCTCTGTTGCCCTTACTGACGTTGCACTCGTTGCACATGATTTGCAGATTGGCAATATCGAGGGCTAAATGCGGGTAAAGAGAACGCGGTTTTATATGATCAACGTGCATCACCATCCCGTCACTGGCGCCGCGCCCGCATACGCAACATTTATTGCCGTAGCGCTGGAACGCCTGGTAACGTAAACGCCGCCACTCCCTTGAGCGGTAGAATGTCTCAGCCTCTTTAGCAGCTTGCTGCCGCTGCGCCTGCTCACGTCGGAACTGTTCGAATAAAACGACATGCCCTTCAGCTTTAGGGTAATTTCCCCAGGCATCCGTCGCTGGTGTCGTGTCGGGCTTCTCCTGTACCTTCACCGAGTCTTGAGGATAGAGTTTGCTCGTAACCTTTTGTACCAGCTTGAAAAGTATCCATACGACTACGGCCAGAATAACTAACGTTTCCACTCCCTCGCCTTATTCTCGTTCAAAGATGATTGCTGCATTATTTTATACAAGCGCCATATTGATGGTCATTATACCTTTGTAGGGATGAATTCGCGTTATCGCAAGGGGATAACATGCGTCCCCACACCATATACACCGCTATACCACCCATCTTTTCCCCCTCACGTTTTCAACCCAACCTGCTATGCTCCTTCTTTCCCTGTTCTCTGGAGAACTCAATGCTGACCATCTGGGGCCGAAAAACCTCCTCTAACGTGCAGGCGCTGATGTGGTGTGTTGGCGAGCTTGGGCTGGACTATCTCCGGTTCGACGTGGGGCATCGCTATGGTGGTACCGACAGCGAGGCGTTTTATCAGCTCAATCCCAATCGCACGGTGCCAGTGCTGCAGGATGGCGATAATCCGCCGCTGTGGGAAACGGGCGCTATCCTTCGCTATTTAGCCAATCGCTACGCCGATGACGCCTTCTGGCCGGGCGATCTGCTGGCCCGCACTGAGGTTGATCGCTGGGCCGAGTGGTCAAAGCAGAATATCGCCCTCGGCTTTACGGCGCCGGTGTTCTGGCGCGTGGTGCGCACGCCTGCCGCCGAGCGGGATCCGCAGGCCATCGCCGCGGCGGTGACGGCTCTGGAGCAAAAGCTGGCGATTGCCGAGACGCGTCTCGCCGGCAGCCGCTATCTGGTGGGCGATACGTTCACCCTGGCCGACATCCAGTTTGGCCATGTGCTGTACCGCTACTTTGCCATCGATATCACCCGTCGTCCCCTCCCCCATCTTGCGGCGTATTATGCACGGCTAACCGAACGGCCTGCCTTTCGCCAGCACGTCATGGTCAGCTACGACGAACTGAAGGTCTGAAGATGGTCGGTAGCGCCTCCTGACGCTACCGACATATCGGTTAACGCGCCATCAGGACAAACACGCCCCAGCCGAGATATTCCCGGGTCCAGGTGACATGGTGCAGCGGCGCGGTGGTCAACTGCTGGCGAACCTCCGGCGCGAAGTCATCGTGCGGATTGGCCTCCAGCCAGCGGCGCATCGTCAGCCATTTCGCCGCTTCATAACGATCCCAGCCCTCCTGGTCGGCCAGCACCATCTCCACCACGTCATAGCCCAGTTCACCAAAGTGGGCGACCAGCGCCGGCAGCGTCAGGAAGTCATCGGGAGTCTGCGCGCCGCAGGCAACCGCCTCTTCCGCCGTGGCCGGACGTTTACGCCACCATGGCTCGCCGATCAGCAGCATGCCGCCGGGCCGCAGGCTCTGCTTCAGCAGCGCAATCGTGCCGGCCACCCCGCCGCCGATCCACGTGGCCCCCACGCAGGCGGCAATATCGCACGGCTGGCTGGCGACATATCCGCTGGCATCCTGATGCACAAAGGTTACCCGGTCGCTTACCCCGAGCGCTTCTGCACGGGCGGTCGCCTGCTGGCTGAACAGCAGGCTCATGTCCACGCCGGTGCCGACGATCTGATGATCGCGCGCCCAGCTACAGAGCATCTCGCCAGAGCCGCTGCCGAGGTCAAGAATGCCGGTGCCCGGCGCCATCCGCAGCGCCCGTCCCAGGGTGGCGTACTTTTCCGGGGTAAAAGGGTTATGAATACGGTGTTCGCTTTCACTGATAGTAAAAATGCGAGGGATATCGATCATGGGTGTTTCTCCTTGAGAGCCATACGCCCGGGCAGCGACCCTGCCCGGGTCGCTGTATCAGCGGTTGTCCGCCTGCGCGCGAACGTTATTCAAACCAGTGGTGTTGATCCGGTACGGCTGGCCGTTCACCGACTTAATCAGCTTTTTGGTTTTGAGCTTTTTGAAGACCGCGAGGGTGCAGTCGTTCAGCAACAGCCCTTCCCGGGTGTAGCATTCGACGGCGGTAATGCGGCCGGAGGTATCGCGGACGTGCGCAATACGGCCACCTTTGGCGAGAACGTGTAAGGTACGTTGTTCCTGACGGGATAAATTCATACTGAAACCTGTTCATTATCATGTGCGAAAACATGCCTACACCCGCAGGTGTGTGCGTAAGGTTTAAGCGCAGCGATAATCAGTCCGGCCTGGGCAGGTCGGGGAACTGATTATCTGATAATGACATTCTCCAGCATCGAAGCCTCGGTAAGCATTGAAAGGTATTAACGCGCTGAATACTAACACCCTAATTTCATAAGGGCATTGTGCAGATTAAAAACTGTGACCGGTATTACGATTTACCCTCAGCCTCCCCCGCATTTTGCGCTTTCCGCCACCCGCTCTGTTCCTCAAGGTTAACCACCACCTTATCTCCCTCCCGCATTGTTAAATAATTGTTGTCAGATCACAAAATAGAAACAAAAAGGCCATTTCGTACGCATTTTATAAAAATGTAGATATTTTTAATTTATGGCTACGAAATGAACATCACCCTGACCTTACAGCGAGGAACGATCCTGATGAACGCCCTGACCGCAGTAAAACCGACACCCGCGCCGTTAGCCCAGCCATATCCGGGCTTTTCCATTGCCCCTTCCGCACAGTCGCCGCGCCTGCTGGAGCTCACCTTTTCCGCCGAAACAACCACGCAGTTCCTGCAGCAGGTCGCGCAGTGGCCGGTGCAGGCGCTGGAATACAAATCTTTCTTACGCTTCCAGGTCGGCAAGATCCTCGACGATCTGTGCGGCAATCAGCTGCAGCCGTTGCTGATCAAAACATTGCTCGATCGTGCGGAAGGCGCGCTGCTGATCAACGGCGAAGGGATCGATAACGTCAGCCAGGCCGAGGAGATGGTCAAGCTGGCCACCGCCGTCGCCCACCTGATTGGCCGTTCCAACTTCGACGCCATGAGCGGTCAGTATTACGCTCGCTTTGTGGTGAAAAATGTAGATAACTCAGACAGCTACCTGCGCCAGCCGCACCGCGTGATGGAGCTGCACAACGACGGCACCTACGTCGAAGAGCAAACCGACTACGTGTTAATGATGAAGATCGACGAGCAGAACATGCAGGGCGGCAATTCCCTGCTGCTGCATCTCGACGACTGGGAGCATCTCGACGAATTTTTCCGCGACCCGCTGGCTCGCCGCCCAATGCGCTGGGCCGCGCCGCCGAGCAAAAACGTCAGCAAGGATGTTTTCCACCCGGTGTTCGACGTCGATTCGCTGGGCCGCCCGGTAATGCGCTATATCGACCAGTTCGTCCAGCCGAAAGATTTCGAAGAAGGCACCTGGCTGAGCCGCCTTTCCGACGCGCTGGAAACCAGCAAAAACATCCTTTCCATACCGGTGCCGGTGGGCAAATTCCTGCTGATTAACAACCTGTTCTGGCTGCACGGCCGCGACCGGTTTACGCCGCACCCGGACCTGCGCCGCGAACTGATGCGCCAGCGCGGCTACTTTGCGTATTCCACGAATCATTACCAGACTCATCAATAAGGGTTCTCAGGCGAAGGAATTGAGCGGATGTATGATTTCGTGATTATCGGCGGCGGCATCATCGGCATGTCGACCGCCATGCAGTTAATTGAGATTTACCCGGACGCCCGCATTGCGCTACTGGAAAAAGAGACCGGTCCGGCCTGCCATCAGACTGGCCACAACAGCGGCGTGATCCACGCCGGTGTGTATTACACCCCCGGCAGCCTCAAGGCGCAGTTTTGCCTCGCCGGCAACCGCGCCACCAAAGCGTTTTGCGAGCAGAACGGCATCCGCTATGACGTCTGCGGCAAAATGCTGGTCGCCACCTCGCCGCTGGAGATGGAGCGGATGCGCGCCCTGTGGGATCGCACCGCCGCCAACGGCCTGCAGCGCGAGTGGCTAAGCGCCGGGGAGCTACGCGAGCGCGAACCGAACATTACCGGGCTCGGCGGGATCTTCGTCCCTTCCAGCGGCATCGTCAGCTACCGCGACGTGGCGGCGGCAATGGCGAAGATCTTCGAATCAAAAGGCGGAACGATCGTCTACGACGCCGAAGTCAGCGCCCTGAAAGAACATGCCAGCGGCGTGGTGATCCGCACCCGCCAGGGCGCCGAATATGAGGCCTCCACGCTGATCGCCTGTTCGGGCTTGATGGCCGATCGGCTGGTAAAAATGCTCGGCGTCGATCCCGGGTTTATCATCTGTCCGTTCCGCGGCGAGTATTTCCAGCTGGCGCCGCAGCACAACCAGATCGTCAACCATCTGATCTATCCGATCCCCGATCCGGCGATGCCGTTCCTCGGCGTCCACCTGACCCGCATGATCGACGGCAGCGTCACCGTCGGCCCCAACGCCGTGCTGGCTCTGAAGCGCGAAGGCTACCGCAAGCGCGATATCTCGCTGGCCGATACCCTGGAGATCCTCACCTCGCCCGGCATCCGCCGGGTACTGCAAAACAACCTGCGCGCCGGACTGGGCGAAATGAAGAATTCGCTGTGCAAAAGCGGCTATCTGCGGCTGGTGCAGAAATACTGCCCGAGCCTGACGCTGAGCGATTTACGCCCGTGGCCCGCCGGCGTGCGGGCGCAGGCGGTATCGCCGCAGGGCAAACTGATCGACGATTTTCTCTTCGTCACCACCGCGCGTTCGATACATACCTGCAATGCGCCATCGCCGGCGGCCACCTCCGCTATCCCGATCGGCGCGCACATCGTCAGCAAGGTGCAGACCCTGCTGGAAAGCCAGAGCAACCCCGGACGCACGCTGCGTGCGGCACGTAGCGTGGAGACACTACACGCCGCTTTTATCCGTTAACCCCCTTAAGACAGGAAGCGATTATGCAACTCAACGATATGACACTGTTTCGCCAGCAGGCGCTGATCGATGGTCAGTGGCGCGATGCGCCCAACGGCGATGTGATTGCGGTGACCAACCCGGCCAACGGCGAGCAGCTCGGCAATGTGCCGAAAATGGGCGCCGACGAAACCCGCGAAGCAATTGAAGCCGCCAATCGTGCCCTTCCCGCCTGGCGTGCCCTGACCGCCAAAGAGCGGGCGAATATTCTGCGCCGCTGGTTCGATCTTATGATGGAGAATCAGGACGATCTCGCCCGCCTGATGACCCTCGAGCAGGGAAAACCGCTGGCGGAAGCCAAAGGCGAAATCAGCTACGCCGCCTCCTTTATTGAGTGGTTCGCCGAAGAAGGTAAGCGCATTTACGGCGATACCATTCCCGGCCATCAGGCCGACAAGCGCCTGCTGGTGATTAAGCAGCCCATCGGCGTTACCGCCGCCATCACCCCGTGGAACTTCCCGGCGGCGATGATCACCCGCAAAGCGGGCCCGGCGCTGGCCGCCGGCTGCACCATGGTCCTGAAACCGGCCAGCCAGACGCCGTTTTCAGCGCTGGCGCTGGCCGAACTGGCCAATCGCGCCGGGATCCCCGCCGGGGTGTTCAACGTGGTCACCGGTTCCGCCGGGGCCGTCGGCGGCGAACTGACCAGCAACCCGCTGGTGCGCAAGCTCTCCTTTACCGGCTCGACCGAGATTGGCCGCCAGCTGATGGAGCAGTGCGCGAAAGACATCAAAAAAGTCTCCCTGGAGCTGGGCGGCAACGCGCCGTTTATCGTCTTTGATGATGCCGACCTCGATAAAGCCGTCGAGGGGGCGCTGGCGTCGAAGTTCCGCAACGCCGGGCAGACCTGCGTCTGCGCCAACCGACTGTACGTCCAGGACGGGGTGTATGACCGTTTCGCTGAAAAACTGCAGCAGGCGGTGGAAAAACTGCGCATCGGCGACGGCCTGCAGGATGGCGTCACCACCGGCCCGCTGATCGACGAGAAAGCCGTCGCCAAAGTTGAAGAACATATTGCCGACGCCATCGCCAAAGGCGCGAAAGTCGTCACCGGCGGCAAACCGCACGCCCTGGGCGGCAACTTCTTCCAGCCGACCATCCTGGTCAACGTTCCCGACAGCGCCAAAGTGGCGAAAGAGGAGACCTTCGGCCCGCTGGCGCCGCTGTTCCGCTTTAAGGATGAAGCCGACGTCATTGCCCAGGCCAACGATACCGAGTTCGGCCTCGCCGCCTATTTCTACGCCCGCGATCTGAGCCGCGTCTTCCGCGTCGGCGAAGCGCTGGAGTACGGCATCATCGGCATCAACACCGGCATTATCTCCACCGAAGTCGCGCCGTTCGGCGGCGTCAAGGCCTCCGGCCTTGGCCGCGAAGGGTCGAAGTACGGTATCGAAGATTATTTAGAAATCAAATACATGTGTATTGGCCTTTAACAGGAGCGATGGATGAACAGCAATAAAGCAATGATGGCGCGTCGCAGCGATGCGGTCCCGCGCGGCGTCGGCCAGATCCACCCTATCTTCGCCGAACGCGCGGAGAACTGCCGGGTGTGGGACGTCGAAGGCAGGGAATATCTCGATTTTGCCGGCGGTATCGCGGTGCTCAATACCGGCCATCTGCATCCGCAGGTTGTCGCCGCCGTCGAAGACCAGCTGAAAAAGCTGTCGCATACCTGCTTTCAGGTACTGGCCTACGAGCCTTACCTGGCGCTGTGCGAAAAGATGAACCAGAAGGTGCCCGGTGATTTCGCCAAGAAAACCCTGCTGGTCACCACCGGGTCGGAAGCGGTGGAGAACGCGGTGAAAATCGCCCGCGCGGCAACCGGGCGCAGCGGCGCCATCGCCTTCACCGGCGCTTATCACGGCCGTACCCATTACACCCTGTCGCTGACCGGAAAAGTGAACCCGTACTCCGCCGGTATGGGGTTAATGCCGGGCCACGTCTATCGCGCCCTCTACCCGTGCGCGCTGCACGGCGTCAGTGATGACGAGGCGATCGCCAGCATCCATCGCATCTTCAAAAATGACGCCGCGCCGGAAGATATCGCCGCCATCATTATTGAGCCGGTGCAGGGTGAAGGCGGGTTTTATGCCGCTTCCCCGGCTTTTATGCAGCGCCTGCGCGCCCTGTGCGACGAACACGGCATTATGCTCATCGCCGATGAGGTCCAGAGCGGCGCGGGCCGTACCGGCACGCTGTTCGCCATGGAGCAGATGGGCGTGGCGGCAGATATCACCACCTTCGCCAAATCCATCGCCGGCGGTTTCCCGCTGGCGGGCGTCACCGGGCGGGCGGAGGTGATGGATGCCATCGCCCCCGGCGGACTCGGCGGCACCTACGCTGGCAACCCCATCGCCTGCGCCGCCGCCCTGGCGGTATTACAGATTTTCGAGCAGGAGAACCTGCTGGAAAAAGCCAACCAGCTCGGCGACACCCTGCGCCAGGGCCTGCTGGCGATTGCAGAAGAGCATCCGGAGATCGGTGACGTTCGCGGCCTGGGGGCGATGATCGCCATTGAGCTGTTTGAAGAGGGCGACCGCAGCAAGCCTAACGCCAGGCTGACGGCGGATATCGTCGCCCGCGCCCGCGACAAAGGCCTGATCCTGCTCTCCTGCGGGCCGTACTACAACGTGCTGCGCATCCTGGTGCCGCTGACCATCGAAGAGGCGCAGATCGAGCAGGGTCTCAAGATCATCGCCGACTGCTTTACCGAGGCGAAACAGGCATAGAACAGCACACATGCGGAAGCGAAGTACGTTCGTAAGGGAATGAAGACGAGACCTGCAAAACAACAATAATACGCGTGCCCCGGCGCGGGAACGTCGGGGCGCTCTCCCAGGTGACACACTTCGAGAGGGTAAATGATGGGGCAACTGTCGCAATCACAGGATTTAGGGGCGGGACTGAAGTCGCGCCACGTCACGATGTTATCTATCGCCGGGGTGATCGGCGCGAGTTTATTTGTCGGCTCCAGCGTCGCCATTGCCGAAGCGGGCCCGGCGGTGCTGCTGGCCTATCTGTTTGCCGGGCTGCTGGTGGTGATGATTATGCGTATGCTGGCCGAAATGGCCGTCGCCACGCCGGATACTGGCTCCTTTTCCACCTACGCCGACAAAGCCATCGGCCGCTGGGCGGGGTATACCATCGGCTGGCTGTACTGGTGGTTCTGGGTACTGGTTATTCCACTGGAAGCCAATATCGCGGCGATTATTCTGCATTCGTGGGTGCCGGGCGTCCCGGTGTGGTTGTTCTCCCTGGTCATCACTCTCGCCCTCACCGGCAGTAACCTGCTGAGCGTTAAGAACTACGGTGAATTCGAGTTCTGGCTGGCGCTGTGCAAAGTGATCGCTATTCTGGCGTTTATCGTACTGGGCGCGGTCGCCATTACCGGTTTTTATCCCTATGCCGAGGTCAGCGGCATTTCGCGGCTGTGGGACCACGGCGGCTTTATGCCGAACGGCTTCGGCGCGGTGCTGAGCGCGATGCTGATCACCATGTTCTCGTTTATGGGCGCGGAGATCGTCACCATTGCCGCCGCCGAATCGGACACGCCGGATAAACACATCGTCCGCGCCACCAACTCGGTGATCTGGCGTATCTCTATTTTTTATCTGTGCTCGATCTTTATCGTCGTCGCCCTCATCCCATGGAATATGCCGGGGCTGAAGAGCATCGGTTCCTACCGCTCGGTGCTCGAGCTGCTGCATATTCCCTACGCGAAGCTGATTATGGACGGCGTGATCCTCCTGTCGGTCACCAGCTGTCTGAACTCGGCGCTGTATACCGCCTCGCGGATGCTCTACTCCCTGAGCCGTCGCGGCGATGCGCCGGCCATCATGGGCCGGACCAACCGCAGCAAAACCCCGTACGTGGCGGTGCTGCTCTCCACCGGCGCGGCGTTCCTCACCGTGGTGGTGAACTACTATGCCCCCGCGAAGGTGTTTAAATTCCTCATCGACAGCTCTGGCGCCATCGCCCTGCTGGTCTATCTGGTGATCGCCGTTTCACAACTGCGGATGCGCAAAATCCTTCAGGCGCAAGGCGGCGAGATCCGTCTGAGAATGTGGCTCTATCCGTACCTGACCTGGCTGGTGATCGCCTTTATCACCTTCGTGCTGGTGGTGATGCTGTTCCGTCCGGCGCAGCAGCTGGAGGTGATCTCTACCGGCCTGTTAGCACTGGGAATTATTTGTACGGTACCGATTATGTCGCGCTGGAAAAAGCTGGTATTGTGGCAAAAACTGCCGCTGCAAAATACGCGTTAACCCTGTTCCCGGCGCCCGCCGGGAAGAGTATTCAGGAGTAAGAACATGACCGCCATTCCCCAGGCGACGGCCATTGACGGGTACCGTTGGCTGAAAAACGACATCATCCGCGGGGTCTACCAACCCGATGAGAAGCTGCGGATGAGCCTGTTGACGTCGCGCTATGAGCTCGGCGTCGGGCCGCTGCGGGAGGCGCTCTCGCAGCTGGTGGCGGAAAGGCTGGTGACGGTGGTTAATCAGAAAGGCTATCGGGTGGCGCCCATGTCGGAGCAGGAGCTTCTCGATATCTTCGACGCGCGCGCCAATATGGAAGCCATGCTGGTGCGCCTCGCCATCGAACGCGGCGGCGACGAGTGGGAAGCCGAGCTGCTGGCCCGCGCCCATTTGCTCAACAAGCTGGAGTCCTGTGACGCCAGTGAGCGCTTACTCGATGAATGGGACCAGCGCCATCAGGCGTTTCACACCGCCATCGTCGCCGGCTGCGGCTCCCAGTATCTGCTGCAGATGCGCGAAAGGCTGTTCGATCTGGCGGCGCGCTACCGTTTCATCTGGCTGCGCACCACCGTGCTGTCGGTGGAGATGCTGGAAGACAAACATGTTCAACACCAGACCCTGCTGGACGCCATTCTGGCGCGCGATGCCGAACGAGCCAGCGCGCTGATGCGCGAGCACTTACTGACCCCTATCCCGATTATTCAACAGGCGATGGCTGGCAAGCTGTCGCCGCAGGCAGGGTGAGTCAGATGGTGGGGTTGAAATTACGGGTATGGCGGCACGCTCCTCCACGCCGCACGGGCGTGGAGAAATCGTATCCGTAGATCAATCAGGCCCGCAGGCGAACCGGCTCGCTGAAATCGTCGGCCGGTTCCAGCTTCAGATTAAAGGTGGTCAGCAGCGCCGCTGCGCGCTCGTGGAACTCGCGCAGCGTTTTTTCCAGTCTCTCGCTCACTTCCGGGTCGTCAATGTCGACCGCCTGCCATGAACCTTCTTTATTGAACAGGCCAAACTGGTAGCTGTAGGTGAAACGTGACTCTTGTGCTTCCATTTCCATCCACCAGCCCCAGAATTCACGCTTCTCCGGTGCGGGCTTAACATTGACGCAAACTGCCAGGCAATCGAAAAAGAAACGGTTGTCATGGCACTGCTCTTCGCGAATGTAAGGCCCTAGCGCCGTGAATTTCTTGATCAACTTACTTTTCAGGTGTCCACTCGGTAACGTCATTGCGATCTCCTTTAGTGATGCAACTGTTTTACCAAACCAATAGAATTTAGCAATAAATTAACCAAATCTATGATTGATCCAGCGGGCGATCTGTCGCAATGCGTGATCAAAATTGCGATACACCGGGTTAAACGGGATCTCCAGCAGTTTGCCATCGGCAGATGACGAAGTGATTAACCGCGACTCTTCTTCGGGGCTGAACGGATCGTCCTTCCAGAAGCCGGAAAGCATCGGCGTCGGGCAACGGCGCCCCAGCAGTCCCTGGGTTTTTAACGAGTAGCGGTTGAGCTCCACGCGCAGCGCTTCATCGGACGCGTCATGCATGCCCAGCCGCGAGGCCAGCACGTCAAGATACATCTCCGGCACGCGCCCCTGATGCAGGGGATCCACCAGCAGACCATGAACGACCGGGCCCAGACACGCCACAGCCTTCAGCCGCTGCGGCTCCAGGTAACCCAGACGGACCGCGATATTGGCGCCAAAGCGGAAGCCAAAGGCCGCGACCCGGGTATGATCGACCCACGGTACATTTTCCAGATGGCGCAGCGCGTGCTGGTGCAGCAGGCTGGTGTCCTGATTCAGCGTCCATTTTGACGAGAAGCCGATGGAAGGCATATCGATCGTCAGCATGGCAATGCCGAGCGGTGAGAAGTAATTCTCATACAGGTTGTAATAATCCGTCTGCAGCGAGTCCAGGCCCCCGCACATCAGCACCGTCGGAAACGGCCCATCGCCTTTTGGCGTATGCAAAAAGCCGGTTATTGGCGAACCGCCAGGGATGGTGAACTCCAGTTCGCGCAGCGAGCCCGGCAGCCGCTGGGCGGCCTCTTCATACGCCCGGTTGGCTAAAGCCTGCGCCTGTTCGGCCAGCTCATCGCCTTTAATATGCGGATAAGCGGCAATGCTATACAGGTTCGATGCATGCAACCAGTGGCGGCCGCTCAGCAAAGGATCGGCTTCCTGCCCGGCCTTTTGCTGCCACTGCATGGCCTCTTTCGCCCACTCAAAGATCCAGTTGCCGCCGCGATAGCCGATAACGGTATCGAACAGTTCTGGATCCGTTCGTTCGGCCTCGCTCATCACAATGCGCGCTTGCACATCGAGGATCTCCTGCGGGGTCACGCCGCGCCAGATCCACATCAAACGGTTGATCAGACGGTACCAGTGATCGACGTGATTGCCGCTCAGCGCCGACTGCATCGCCTGCGGTTTTCCGGCGGAAAACCGACGCACCAGCGTAGAGGTTTCGGGATGTTTGAAGCGGGGTTTAAACAGCGTTTCGCTGAGGTTAGCCTGTGACATGTGCAGCCTCCGTCGTAGTGCCACTCCTGTTATTGTAACCTGCTAAAGGATAAAAAAAACCACGCCCGGCAAGCCGGGCGTGGTAAATAGCACTGTCCTGAAGAATTAACGACCTGCGATAGGCGGTACAAACACCACGCCCATATCCCACGGCTGTTCAATCCAGGTGTCCTGCGGAATATCCACAACGTAATCGTCCACCAGCGGGCGGCCTGCCGGCTTGGCGAAAATGGTGACAAAGTGTGCTTTTGGATACATTTCGCGGATCGCCACGGCGGTACCGCCGGTATCCACCAGATCGTCGATAACGATAAAGCCTTCGCCATCGCCTTCCGCGCGTTTCAGCACTTTCAGCTCGCGCTGGTTATCATGGTCGTAGCTGGAGATGCATACGGTATCAACATGACGAATGCCCAGTTCACGCGCCAGTAAGGCTCCCGGTACCAGTCCACCGCGGCTGACGGCAATAATGCCTTTCCATTGCTCAACCGGCAGCAGACGGCTGGCCAGTTTGCGGGCGTGAATCTGCAACATGTCCCAGGTGACGACGTATTTTTCGCTCATGTGAAGTGTCCCAGCCTGTGTAATACGGCTTAAATAATGTTCGAGGGGGAAAATGGTTGCGCGAGATTATAGAGATCTGACGCACTAAAAACCAGTGTTAAGCGGTTTGCGCAACGCTTTTTGCGTTGTTTACACTACCTGCGGCGGTGGAAAGTGGTATTCTCAACCCCATCGCGCAAGCCCGGGCTTGTTGTGTATTTTAACGCTAACCCTCGTCCTGCAACCGCTGTATGCAGGAGTCTGTAAGGAGACTTACCGTGTCTGAACTGTCTCAATTATCCCCGCAGCCGCTTTGGGATATTTTTGCCAAGATTTGCTCCATCCCGCACCCGTCCTATCACGAAGAACAGCTCGCCGAGCACATTATGGGTTGGGCAAAAGATAAAGGCTTACACGCGGAACGTGACCAGGTTGGCAACATTCTGATTCGTAAAGGCGCGACTGCCGGTATGGAAAACCGCAAGCCGGTAGCGCTGCAGGCGCACCTCGATATGGTGCCGCAGAAAAACAACGATACCGTCCACGACTTCGCCAAAGATCCGATCCAGCCGTACATTGACGGCGAATGGGTGAAAGCGCGCGGCACCACGCTGGGCGCGGATAACGGCATCGGGATGGCGTCTGCACTGGCGGTGCTGGCCGACGACAGCGTCGCTCACGGTCCGCTGGAAGTGCTGCTGACCATGACCGAAGAGGCCGGTATGGACGGCGCGTTCGGTCTGCAGGCCAACTGGCTGCAGGCGGATATCCTGATCAATACCGACTCCGAAGAAGAAGGCGAAATCTACATGGGTTGCGCCGGCGGGATCGATTTCACCTCTAACCTGGCGCTGACCCGAGAAGCGATTCCGGCCGGGTTCCAGAGCTTTAAAGTAACCTTAAAAGGGCTGAAAGGCGGCCACTCCGGCGGTGACATTCACCTGGGTCTGGGTAACGCCAACAAGCTGCTGTCTCGCTTCCTCGCCGGCCACGCCGATGAGCTGGATTTGCGTCTGGTCGATTTCAACGGCGGTACGTTGCGCAACGCCATCCCGCGCGAAGCATACGCGACCGTCGCCGTCGCCGCGGATAAAGCCGATGCGCTGAAAGCGCTGGTGAATACTTACCAGGCGCTGCTGAAAAACGAGCTGGAGGCCAAAGAGAAGAACCTGGTAGTGCTCCTGGAAGCGGTTGATAACGACAAAGCAGCCCTGACGCAGGCTTCCCGCGACGGTTTCATCCGCCTGCTGAACGCCACGCCGAACGGGGTTATCCGCAACTCTGACGTGGCGAAAGGCGTAGTGGAAACTTCGCTGAACGTCGGCGTCGTCACCATGACCGATGACAACGTGCAGATCCACTGCCTGATCCGCTCGCTGATCGACAGCGGCAAAGACTACGTGGTCAGCATGCTGGATTCTCTGGGTAAACTGGCGGGGGCGAAAACCGAAGCCAAAGGCGCTTACCCTGGCTGGCAGCCGGACGCCAACTCGCCGGTAATGCACCTGGTGCGCGAGACTTACCAGCGTTTGTTCAACAAGACGCCGAACATCCAGATCATCCACGCCGGTCTGGAATGCGGTCTGTTCAAAAAACCGTATCCAGAGATGGACATGGTCTCCATCGGGCCAACCATTACCGGTCCGCACTCCCCGGATGAGCAGGTACATATCGAGAGCGTCGGCCAGTACTGGACGCTGCTGACCGAGCTGCTGAAAGCCATTCCGGCTAAATAAGCCCCACCACCGGCGGCAGTCTGCCGCCGGTTTTCCCCCGCATCACCTTAGCGCCACGCGTTTTTCCATCCGGTAGTTAATAAACCACTCCCCACGGGCCGCCACCCGCTGCTCCGCCACCACTTTAAATCCATGGGCCGTAAAACAGGGCTTTGCGGTAATGCTGGCGTCCACCGTCAGGATTTGAGCAGGATACTGAGCGCAGAGCGCCTCGATAAGCGCGCCGCCGATACCCTGCCGGGCGTGATCCGGCGAGACAAAGAGCAAATCGATATGCGTCCCGATGGCGGTGATAAAGCCAACCGGTTGATTGTTAACCACGGCTACCCGCCCGACTGAGTCAGCCAGCTTTTGTCGCCAGCGCGTCTCATCCACCTGTGCCCAGGCCGCAATCTGCGCCGGGATATAGTCCCGGCTCGCCGTTTCCTGCACCGCGCGCAGAAAGATCTGGCAGAGCAATGGCAAATCGCTGTCGCGGTAAGCACGAATATGCATGGTTAAATCCCTAATAAAAGCTGCCTTTCCAGTTGCGGATCGAGCAGCGTCACATGGAGCCCAACCAGACGCACGCCCCGTCCGCCGCGCCGCTCATCCCAGGCTTTGTGGGCGGTGGCAATCAGATCCTCTTTGTTCAGCCGCGGCCAGACGTGCTCCTGAGTGGTCAGCTGGAAGTCATTGAATTTCAGTTTAATCCCCTGGCGGGCGATCAACAGGTCCGGTTTGACCTTCGCCAGCCGCCGCTCCAGTTCGGGATAGAGATTTTCGATAATCGCTTCGCACGCTGACCATTCGTGGATATCTTCCGCTAACGTCCGCTCCACACCCACCGATTTACGTTGCCGATCGTTATGGATTTCCCGCTCATCAATCCCGTGGCTGCGCTCCCACAGAATACGGCCGAATTTACCGAAGCGCTTGAGCAGCATGGCCAGATCGCTGTTCTGCACATCGCCACAGGTACGCAGGCCCATATTTTCCAGCTTCGCCGCCGACACCTTTCCGACACCGGGTATTTTCGCCAGCGGCAGCGCCCGCACAAACTCTGCCACCTGATGGGGAGCGATAACGAACTGGCCGTTGGGTTTATTCATATCGGAAGCGATTTTAGCGAGAAACTTCACCGGCGCCACGCCCGCCGAGGCGGTGAGGTGCAGCTCCCGTTCGATGGTCTGGCGGATCTCCTGAGCTATTAGAGTGGCCGACCCGTGACAATGCACGCTGTCGCTGACGTCAAGGTAGGCTTCATCCAGCGACAGCGGCTCAATGCGCGAGGTATAGCGGGAGAAAATTTCGCGGATATGATTCGAGGCTTCTTTGTAGGCATCGAAGCGGCCGGGAAGCAGCGTGAGATGCGGGCACAGCTTGAGCGCCGTTGCCGTCGGCATGGCGCTGCGCACACCAAACTTACGCGCAGGATAGTTCGCGGTACTAATCACGCCACGCTGTACCCGACTGCCGCCTATCGCGAGGGGGATATCACGCAACGCCGGGTTGTCGCGCATCTCCACCGCTGCAAAGAAACAGTCCATATCGACATGGATAATTTTACGCATCGTCAGACTCAACACTGTATACCCATACAGCATAGCAAAACTGCGCGCCAGTTTGATGCTTTTTTTACTCCGGTGGTCAAAAAAACGCTGACAACATAAAAGTGCAATAAATCATGTTTATTTTCATAACGTTAATCAACTAATCTGAAAGATACAATTATGAAGAAACGACTCACCGCCCTTTGCCTGCTGGCCGCCAGCAGCGCTTTAGCTAACCCACAGCTGATTGCCCACCGCGGCGGTACCGGCGATGCGCCGGAAAATACCCTGCCGGCCATTAAACTGGCGCTGGAGAACCACGCTGAGGCCATCTGGGTCACGGTGCAGTTAAGCCGCGACGGCGTACCGGTACTCTACCGTTCAAGCGATCTCTCCGCCCTGACCAACGCCGAGGGTAAGGTCTCCAGCTTAACCGCCGCCGAGCTGGCGAAAGTCGACGCCGGCTGGAAATGGGGGGATGACAGCCACCCGTGGCGCGGTAAGCAGGCCACGATCCCGACCCTGCAAAGCGTGCTGCAACAGTGGCCGCACACTTTTTTCTATATCGATATCAAATCTCCAGATGCCGAACCGGCGGTGATGGGCGAACGCCTGCTGGCGGTGTTAAAAGCCACCGACAGCCTCGATCGCGTGCGGGTCTATTCCACCGATGACCGCTATATCGCCGCCCTGCCATCGGCTATTCCCCGCTTCGTCACCCGCAGCGAGACTCGCACTAAACTTGCGACTATTTCACTCAGCCACCAGTGTCAACTGAGCAGCCAGCACGAGGGCGAGCAGTGGTATGGGCTGGAGCTGAAGCGCAAGGTCGAGGTGGTGGAGAAGTTTACCCTTGGCGAAGGGATCTCCCCGGCAACGCTCACCTGGGATAAAGAGGCGATGGATTGCTTCCGCTCACAGGGCAAAGCGCACATTATTTTCTTCGGCATCAACAGTGCGGAAGACTACCGCACGGCGAAGGAGCTGGGCGCCGACGGGGTGATGGTGGATTCTCCGGCACAGGCGAAAAGCTGGCAGTAAGGGAGTCAACGGCTAAAAAGGCCGCGAAAGCGGCCTCACATTGCTGGCATGTTGTTGCCGGGTGGCGGCTGCGCCTGACCCGGCCTACGGTCCCAAATCACCGCCGGGCCTGGGGCAACTGAAACTGCCGGTGCTGGCGGCCTCAACATCGCTGAGACGTTCCCGGAAGGCCGGGGCAGCCCGCATGGATGCGGGCTGAGGGCCGTGTTTTGCACGGATGCTGCCTCGGCCCGACCCGAAGCCTGAAGGGATAAGTCGAAGGCACCACGCAGTGGCGATGTTGCTGGCCGGAGCCCGGGGGTACAGGGGGCGGCGGCGACTGGCCGCCCCCTGTGCGCTCCCTGTGCCATGAGTGACATAACGCAGAAGAAATATTGGGAGCGCAATCTGCCCGGAAATAACACAGAAGTGGTAGTCCTGCTAAGCGCAGCGCGAGCAGGGACATCTCCGGTTGCGCTGTTATTTCGCCGGGTGGCGGCTGCGCCTGACCCGGCCTACAAAACCGAAGCAGCAGACCCGGCAAGCGCAGCGCCACCGGGCACGGAGCCGCTTTATGCCGGGTGGCGGCTGCGCCTGACCCGGCCTACAAAACTGAAGCAGCAGGTCCGGCATGCGCAGCGCCGCCGGGCATTACAAAATACGCCGCTGCTGACGCTGCGCCTCGCGAGCGAGACGTTTCTTACGCGCGTCGCACGGTTCCGGACAGTCGCAG
The DNA here is from genome assembly GCF_001620885.1 of Klebsiella sp. D5A. Classification (NCBI taxonomy): domain Bacteria; kingdom Pseudomonadati; phylum Pseudomonadota; class Gammaproteobacteria; order Enterobacterales; family Enterobacteriaceae; genus Klebsiella; species Klebsiella sp. D5A. Next base: position 95,250 of record NZ_LOAR01000016.1, read on the forward strand.
ACTTTCTCCAGCCCCAGCGACGAGATCCCGCCGCAGCTGCCCTGAATGCTCTTGCGCTTCACCAGGTAGCCCAGCGACATACCGAGGATCACCAGCGCAAAAATCACAAAGGTCGCGACAAATACCGTCAGCATCGTCAGCCTCCAAAGTCGTCGAGCATGATGTTCTCATCTTCGACGCCCAGGTCTTTGAGCATTTTTATCACCGCGGCGTTCATCACCGGCGGCCCGCACATATAGAATTCGCAGTCTTCCGGCGCCGGGTGGTCGCGCAGATAGTTTTCATACAGAACATTATGGATAAAGCCCGTATGCCCGGTCCAGTTATCTTCCGGCAGCGGATCGGAGAGCGCGACGTGGAAGGTAAAGTTAGGGTTGTCGCGCGCCAGCTGCTCGAACTCATCATCGTAGAACATCTCGCGCAGCGAACGGGCGCCGTACCAGAAGCTGATTTTGCGCGTGCTGTGCAGCCGCTTAAGCTGATCAAAGATATGCGAGCGCATCGGCGCCATGCCGGCGCCGCCGCCGATAAACACCATCTCAGCGTCGGTCTCTTTAGCAAAGAACTCGCCGAACGGCCCGGAAATCGTCACCTTATCGCCAGGCTTCAGCGACCAGATATAGGACGACATGATCCCCGGCGGCGCATCCGGGACCTTCGGCGGCGGCGTGGCGATGCGCACGTTGAGCATAATGATGCCCTTCTCTTCCGGATAGTTAGCCATCGAGTAGGCGCGCAGGGTCGGTTCTTTCACCTCAGAGACATAGCGGAACAGATTGAATTTGTCCCAGTCTGAACGATATTCATCAGGAATATCAAAGTCGGCATAGGCCACTTTATGCGACGGGCATTCGATCTGAATATAGCCGCCGGCGCGGAACGGCACCGCTTCACCATCAGGCACCCGTAATTTGAGCTCTTTAATGAAGGTGGCTTTGTTATCGTTAGAGATAACCTCGCACTCCCATTTTTTCACGCCGAAAATCTCTTCCGGCAGCTCAATTTTCATATTCTGCTTCACCGCCACCTGGCAGGCCAGGCGGCACCCTTCTTTGGCTTCGCGTTTGGTGATATGCGAAAGCTCGGTCGGCAGAATATCGCCGCCGCCTTCTTTGATGGTCACCCGACACTGGCCGCAGGAGCCGCCGCCGCCGCAGGCGGAAGAGACGAAGATACCGTTGCTGGACAGCGTGTTCAGCAGTTTGTCACCCGCCGGGGTGCGGATCTGTTTATCCGCTTCGTTATTGATCTCAATAACCACGTCGCCCGCGTTCACCAGCTTTGAGCGCGCAGCCAGGATAAGCCCCGACAGCACCAGCACAATCAGCGTGAACATCACGACGCCAAGAATAATTTCCATACTTATTCGCCCTTATAGCTGCACGCCGGAGAAGGACATAAAGCCCAGCGCCATCAACCCGGTGGTGATAAAGGTGATCCCTAACCCGCGCAAGCCGGCGGGCACGTTGGCGTACTTCATTTTTTCGCGGATCCCCGCCATCGCCACGATCGCCAGCATCCAGCCGATGCCGGAGCCGAAGCCGTAGACGATGGATTCCGGGAAGTTGTAATCACGCTGCACCATGAACGACACGCCGCCGAAAATGGCGCAGTTAACGGCGATAAGCGGCAGGAAGATCCCTAACGCGTTATAGAGTGCCGGAAAGTACTTATCGAGGATCATCTCGAGGATCTGCACCAGCGCCGCAATCACCCCGATAAAGGTGATGAAGTTCAGGAAGCTGAGATCTACGCCTTCCACCAGCGCGCCGTCGCGCAGCACCAGGTTATAGACCAGGTTGTTGATTGGCACAGCAAGACCCAGCACCACCGTCACTGCGACGCCGAGGCCGAAGGCGGTGGAGACCTTTTTCGACACCGCGAGGAAGGTACACATCCCGAGGAAGAAGGCCAGCGCCATGTTCTCAACGAACACCGCGCGGACAAACAGGCTAATGTAATGAGCCATCATCGATTACTCCTTTTCCTGCTGCTCAGGCTTCCAGCTACGCAGGGCCCAGATCAGCAAACCGATAATGAAGAATGCGCTCGGCGCCAGCAGGAACAGGCCGTTCGGCTGATACCAGCCGCCGTTCTGCACCGTCTCCAGCACCGTGATACCGAACAGCTTGCCGCTGCCGATAAGCTCGCGCAGGAAGCCGACGATTATCAGGATCGCGCCATAGCCGAGACCGTTGCCAATACCGTCCATAAAGCTGGCCAGCGGCGGCGATTTCATGGCGTAGGCTTCGGCGCGACCCATCACGATACAGTTGGTGATGATAAGCCCGACGAATACCGACAGCTGCTTAGAGGTTTCATAAGCGAAAGCCCGCAACAGCTGATCCACCACGATGACCAGCGAGGCGATGATCGCCATCTGCACGATGATGCGCACGCTATTGGGAATATGGTGGCGAATCATCGAGATAAACATGCTGGAGAACGCCGTCACCAGCGTCACCGCAATGGTCATCACGAAGGCGGTTTCCAGTTTGGTGGTCACCGCCAGCGCGGAGCAGACGCCGAGCACCTGCAGGGCGATGGGGTTATTGGCGATAAGCGGCCCCACCAGCACACGCTTCACCTCTTTCATATCGCTCTGTTCAGCCATTATTCAGCCCTCCCTCACGCACTTTTTTCAGGAACGGACCAAAGCCCAGTTCACCCATCCAGAAATCAAAGCTGTGCTGCACGCCGTTAGACGTTAGCGTGGCGCCGGATAAACCGTCTACTGCATGCAGGTCACCGGCGCGCGCGCCGCCTTTCACCACCCGGAGTGCCGGCATGCCGTTGTCATCCAGCACCTGCTTGCCAATAAACTGCTGGCGCCAGTTCGGGTTCTCCACTTCGCCGCCCAGCCCCGGGGTTTCCCCCTGATCGTAATAAGTAATGCCTTTCACCGTGCGGCCATCAACGTCCAGCGCCACAAAGGCGTACATCATCGACCACAGGCCATTGCCGTAGATCGGCAGCACCATCTGCTCAATCTGTTGCTGCGCGTCGCGCACCAGATAAATTTCCGCCAGGTTGCTACGCCGCTTAATGCCGGCCGGATCCTGGCTGGCGTCCAGCGCGATGCTCTGCTGCGGATCCTTCAGCGCCTGGGCCTGATTAAATTTTGCCGGGTCTTTCTTCAGCAGCTCGCCGGTCGCCAGATTCACCAGTCGCGGCGAAATGCGCGCCGCGAAGGTTTCCGCTACCGCATCAGCATCCATCCCGGGCTGTATCAGGCCGGCGACGGCCAGGATATTGCGCTGCTTATCCAGCGCCCGCTGCGCCTGCTGGCGGGATTTCAGCCCCACGGCCGAGCCCGCTACCACGATGGAGCAGACCAGACAAAGCACCAGCACCACCAGCAGCGTTTTGCCGATGCTATCGTTACTTTTCTTCTCAGCCACGCGACTTCCTCCGCTTAATATTGGCCTGCACCACCAGGTAATCGAACAGCGGTGCGAAGAGGTTGGCGAAGAGGATCGCCAGCATCATCCCTTCCGGATAAGCCGGGTTCACCACGCGGATCAGCACGCACATCACGCCGATCAGCACGCCGTAACTCCATTTCCCTTTATCGGTAAACGAGGCGGATACCGGGTCCGTCGCCATAAACATCATGCCTAAGGCAAAGCCGCCGAGCACCAGATGCCAGTACCACGGCATCGAGAACATCGGGTTGGTATCGGAGCCGATAACGTTAAACAGGGTGGCGGTGGCGATCATGCCGATCATCACCCCGGCGACGATGCGCCAGGACGCGACGCGGCCAAAGAGAATGATCGCGCCGCCGATCAGGATCATCAGCGTGGAGACTTCGCCAATTGAGCCGGGAATGTTGCCGAGGAAGGCGTCCATCCAGCTCACCGGGATGCCGGTCGCGACGTTAACCAGCGCTTCACCGCCGCCGCTGGCCCACTGGGAGAGCGGCGTGGCGCCGGAGAAACCATCCGCCGCCGTCCACACGAGATCGCCGGAAATCTGCGCCGGGTAGGCGAAGAACAGGAACGCGCGCCCCGCCAGCGCCGGGTTGAGGAAGTTGCGCCCGGTACCGCCGAAAATCTCTTTGGCGATCACCACCCCAAAGGAGATCCCCAGCGCCGCCTGCCATAGCGGCAGCGTAGGCGGCACAATCAGCGCGAAGAGAATTGAGGTAACGAAAAAGCCTTCGTTGATCTCATGTTTGCGCACAATCGCGAACAGCACTTCCCAGAAGCCGCCGACGATAAAAACGGTGATATAGATCGGCAGGAAGAAGACCGCGCCCAGGGTCATCATGCTCAGCCAGCCGGCGTCAGCGCTGAAGCTGACCCCTAACCACTGGGCAACGCTATAGTGCCAGTTGTTGGCAATGACCTGCTGCAGCTGTTCAGCGCCGTACAGTTTGTGCAGCGCCGGAAGGGTCTGCAGCCCAACGTTGTACATGCCCCAGAACATCGCCGGGAATACGGCAAACCACACGAGGATCATCATCCGCTTGAGGTCGATGGCGTCGCGCACGTGCGCCGCGCCGCGGGTCACTTGCCCCGGCGTGTAGAAGATGGTCGCCGCCGCTTCATACAGCGGGTAATATTTTTCCAGCTTGCCGCCATGCGTGAAATGCGGCTCAAGTTTCTCAATCAGGTGCTTTAAGCCCATCTCTTATCCTTCCTGCTCAATCTGGGTTAACACGCTGCGCAGCGCCGGACCGTATTCATATTTGCCCGGACAAACGTAGGTGCAGAGCGCCAGATCTTCTTCATCCAGCTCCAGACAGCCCAGCGCCTGGGCGCTATCGCTATCGCCGGCCAGCAGATCGCGCAGCAATATGGTCGGCAGAATATCCAGCGGCATGACCCGCTCATAGTTGCCAATCGGCACCATCGCCCGCTCGCCGCCGTTAGTATCCGTGGAGAAATGAAAGCGCTTGCGCTTGAAGAAATGGCCTAGCGTAGTGCGGGTAATCGAGAACTTCTCTTTGCCCGGCATCACCCAGCCAAACAGCTCTTTTTCCCGACCTTCGCGAACCACGCTCACCTGCAGATGGAAACGCCCGAGGAAAGCGTGGGGGCCGTGGGCGCGGGTACCGCTAAGTACCGAGCCGGAAATGACGCGGTTTTCCCCCTCCTCCAGCTCGCCCGCCAGCAGATCGTCCAGGCTGGCGCCCAGCGTCGTTTTGACCAGCCGCGGCGACTTCACCTGCGGGCCGCCGAGCGCAATTACCCGTTCGCAGTTCAGCTCACCTTCAAGGAAAAGCTGACCGATAGCGATCGCATCCTGATAATTGAGGTGCCAGACCTGTTTATTCAGGCTCACCGGCTCCAGAAAGTGAATATGGGTTCCCGGCAGCCCCGCCGGGTGCGGCCCGGAGAACTGATTAAAACAGACCTGGCCGGCAGGATGGCCGCCCAGCTTGCCGCCGCTGGGCTGGCAGACGTGCACTTTCCCGTCGGTCAGACGCGTGAGCACGGTAAGACCGGCATCAAAGGCGGCACGCTCGGCCAGAATAATCGGCTGCGGCTCCGCCGCCAGCGGATTGGTATCCATGGCGTTGACAAAAATAGCGGCGGGCACGCTGCCCGGGCGCGGCGTTTTACTGAATGGCCGGGTGCGTAGCGCCGTCCACAGGCCCGAGGCCAGCAGCTGCTGCTGTACGGTGTCGCGCGGCAGCTCAGCCAGTGCGTCCGCGGCGTAACGGGTAAAGGCCACCGCGTCATTGCCCTCGATATCAATCACCACTGACTGTAAAACGCGCCGTTCACCGCGGTGGATGGCGCTGACAACCCCGCTCGCCGGGGCGGTAAAGTAGACGCCGGGGGTCTTTTTATCTTCGAACAGGATCTGACCTTTTTTGACCCGATCGCCCTCTTTGACCGCCATAGCGGGACGCATCCCGACGTACTCTTCGCCGAGTAGCGCGACGCGCTTCACCGCTGGCGCAGGAGAGATCTGCTGTAATGGCATGCCAGCTATGGGCAAATCCAGCCCTTTCGTGATTTTAATCATATCGTTAGCAGGTATCCGTAACCTCAACCCCGACGCAGGCCGGGGCCAGCTTATTGACAGAATGGCAGAGAAGAAAGGGCGAAACGGCGCCAGTGGCGCTCATGACGGAAGAGAAGCCTCCTTTCTTACTCTGGTGATGAACCGGCGCAAGTGTAACATTTCGTGAGCGGCGGCTGTAGCGCGAGGGGCAATAAGTGCTTCTAAAATGCGAGCTATTGCGCAAAGTTCTGACTGTGTTTTCGCCGTAAGCGGGTTATAAAGTGAGGCTGAATTGTAAACGCCGCCACGTCGCCCTTGCGAAAAAATGCCGTGATGCTAATGTGAGCGCTCTAAATCCAGAAAACTCTGATTTCGGGTCTCTCTTGCCGTCCTGGCAATGTGGCTATTTTGTTTTATCAAGGAACAAGCAGTATGCGCAAAATCGCATTATTTATTGCGATGATTCTGTTGCCGTGCGTGTCATTTGCCGGGCTGCTCAGCAGCAATAGCCCGACGACGCCGGTTAGCAAAGAATACAAGCAGCAATTAATGGGTTCACCGGTTTACATTGAGATCTTTAAAGAAGAGCGCATGCTCGACCTTTACGTCAAAATGGGTGAAACCTACCAGCTCCTCGACAGCTATCGGATCTGCAACTATTCCGGTGGCCTGGGTCCGAAACAGCGCCAGGGTGATTTCAAGAGTCCGGAAGGGTTCTATAGCGTCACCCGCAGCCAGCTCAAACCCGACAGCCGCTTCTATAAAGCCATTAACATCGGCTTCCCGAACGCCTACGATCGCGCCCATGGTTATGAAGGGAAATACCTGATGATCCATGGCGACTGCGTCTCAGTCGGCTGCTACGCCATGACCGACAGCGGGATCGATGAGATCTTCCAGTTTGTGACCGGCGCCTTAGTCTTCGGCCAGCCAAGCGTGCAGGTGAGTATCTATCCGTTCCGCATGACCAACGCCAATATGGAACGCCACAAATACTCCTACTATGCGGATTTCTGGAAACAGCTTAAGCCTGGCTATGACTATTTCCAGCAGACCCACAAACCGCCGATTGTGTCAGTGACTGACGGCCGCTATGTGGTAAGCAAGCCGCTCAGCCACGAGGTTGTTCAGCCGCAGCTGGCCTCAAACTACACGCTCCCCGAGACAAAATAACGCCCACTCGCCTGGCATGATCTTGTGCCAGGTTTCATTGGCCGTCAGCGGCTGCGTGGCGATAACCGTGACCACATCGTTGGGTGTGGTCTCGCGTTGAAAGTCGATCTCCACATCCTGGTCCAGCAGTTTTGCCACGCCAAACGGCGCCCGCCGGGTGATCCAGTGCAGATTGGTCGAGCAGAACGCCATCACGTAGCGCCCGTCCGACAGCAGCATGTTGAACACCCCTTTCTCACGCAGTTCACCCGCCAGGGTGGCGATATACTTGAAAACGCCCAGCATATTGCCCGGCGTGCGCGGATAGCGCTCGGTTAAACGGTGCAGCAGCCAGCAAAACGCTTTTTCACTGTCGGTTTCACCTACCGGATGGAAATTACCGGTTTTCAGCGATTTATAGCCTTTGAGCTGCCCATTGTGCGCATAGGTCCAGTTGCGCCCCCACAGTTCGCGGGTGAAGGGATGGGTGTTCTCCAGGGCCACCATCCCGCGATTGGCCTGACGGATATGGGCGACGACGGAACAGGACTTAATCGGGTAATCCTGGACCAGTTTCGCGATCGGCGACTGAAAGCTCGGCTGCGGATCTTTGAATGTGCGACAGCCTTTGCCTTCATAGAAGGTGATGCCCCAGCCGTCTTTATGCGGCCCCGTCCCGCCCCCGCGCTGCACCAGCCCGGTAAAGCTAAAACAGATATCTGTTGGCACATTGGCGCTCATCCCGAGCAGTTCGCACATAGATCACCTCACCCTCACAAATCACGACGGCGCCAAAGCGAGGCCGCCGTCAACAGTACACACTCGCCTGCCTGTTAGCCTTTCACCATCTCTTTTTCGATCAGCATAATCAGGATATGGATCACTTTGATGTGGATCTCCTGGATGCGGTCGGCATAGCCAAAGTGTGGCACGCGTATTTCAACGTCGGCGGAACCCGCCATTTTGCCGCCGTCTTTACCGGTCAGGGTGATCACTTTCATCCCCTGCGCCCGCGCGGCTTCAATGGCCTTGATCACGTTGCCGGAGTTACCTGACGTGGAGATGCCGAGCAGCACATCGCCCGCACGGCCGACGGATTCAACATAGCGGGAGAACACATACTCATAGCCAAAATCATTGCTCACGCAGGAGAGATGGCTGACGTCGGAGATCGCGATGGCCGGGTAACCCGGGCGGTTTTCGCGATAACGACCGGTCAGCTCTTCCGCAAAATGCATCGCATCGCAATGGGAACCGCCGTTACCACAGGACAGCACTTTCCCACCCGCCTTAAAGCTATCCGCCAACAGAACAGCGGCACGCTGGATAGCATGGATATTGGCTTCGTCCTGCAGAAAGTTAGCCAGCGTTTCCGCGGCTTCGTTCAGTTCGTTACGAATAAGATCCTGGTACATGAGGATAATCCTTCAGTATGAGTGGAATAACCCTGGCAGTGTACCGGATAGCCGCCGAAGCGAGAAGCAGCAGGCAGTGTTATCCCCCGCCCTTTTGATTTTATGTGCCGCTTTTGCATACAACAATGTGAGCGAGGTTGTAATTATTTTGTAAACACATTGCTAAATAAAAACGCATGCACTACAACCAATACATCACAAGTGGTCAGACCTCCTACAAGCTCAGGGAGCATTTCTCTATGATGATTTTGAGTATTGTTGCAACCGTCGTTTTACTCGGTGCGCTCTTCTATCACCGGGTCAGCCTGCTGCTCAGCAGTGTGATTTTGCTCGCCTGGACCGCGGCGCTCGGCGCGGCCGGACTGTGGAATATCTGGCTGCTGCTGCCGCTGGCCATTATTTTGTTGCCGTTCAACTTTGCCCCCATGCGTAAATCGATGATTTCCGCACCGGCATTTCGCGCTTTCCGCAAGGTGATGCCGCCGATGTCGCGTACGGAAAAAGAAGCCATCGACGCCGGCACCACCTGGTGGGAAGGCGATCTGTTCCGCGGCAACCCGGACTGGCACAAGCTGCATAACTATCCGCAGCCACGCCTGACCGCCGAAGAGCAAGCTTTCCTCGACGGCCCGGTGGAAGAGGCCTGCCGGATGGCTAACGACTTCGCCATCACCCACGAAATGGCCGATCTGCCGCCCGAGCTGTGGGCCTATCTGAAAGAGCACCGCTTCTTCGCGATGATTATCAAGAAAGAGTATGGCGGGCTTGAGTTCTCCGCTTACGCTCAGGCGCGAGTGCTACAGAAACTTTCTGGCGTCTCCGGCATCCTGGCGATCACCGTCGGCGTCCCAAACTCGCTGGGCCCGGGCGAACTGCTGCAGCATTACGGTACCGAAGAACAGAAGAATCATTATCTGCCGCGTCTGGCGCGCGGCCTGGAAATCCCCTGCTTCGCACTGACCAGTCCGGAAGCGGGCTCTGACGCCGGCGCTATTCCGGATACCGGCGTGGTGTGCATGGGCGACTGGCAGGGTCAACAGGTGCTGGGGATGCGCCTGACCTGGAACAAACGCTATATCACGCTGGCGCCAATCGCCACCGTGCTGGGGCTGGCCTTCAAACTCTCTGACCCGGACCGTTTGCTGGGCGGCGAGGAAGAGCTGGGCATCACCTGCGCGCTGATCCCCACCTCAACGCCGGGCGTGGAAATTGGCCGTCGCCACTTCCCGCTGAACGTCCCGTTCCAGAACGGCCCAACCCGCGGCAAGGATATCTTCGTGCCGATCGATTACATCATCGGCGGCCCGAGCATGGCCGGTCAGGGCTGGCGCATGCTGGTTGAATGTCTGTCCGTGGGCCGCGGCATTACCCTGCCTTCCAACGCCACCGGCGGCCTGAAATCCGTCGCCATGGCGACCGGCGCCTACGCCCACATTCGCCGTCAGTTCAAAATATCGATCGGCAAAATGGAAGGGATTGAAGAGGCGCTGGCGCGCATCGCGGGTAACGCCTATGTGATGGACGCCGCGGCGTCGCTGATCACCTACGGCATTATGCTCGGCGAGAAACCGGCAGTGCTGTCCGCGATTGTGAAATATCACTGTACCCACCGCGGCCAGCGCTCCATTATCGACGCGATGGATATTACCGGCGGGAAAGGCATTATGCTGGGCGAAGGTAACTTCCTCGCCCGGGCTTACCAGGGCGCGCCGATCGCCATCACCGTTGAAGGCGCAAACATTCTGACCCGCAGCATGATGATCTTCGGTCAGGGGGCTATTCGCTGCCACCCTTACGTGCTGGAAGAGATGGCCGCCGCGCAGAATAACGACCTGAACGCCTACGATAAGCTGCTGTTCAAACACATCGGCCATGTCGGCAGTAACAAAGTCCGGAGTTTCTGGCTGGGCCTGACCGGCGGACGCACCAGCAGCGCGCCGACCCGTGACGCCACCCGTCGTTACTATCAGCAAATGAACCGTCTGAGTGCCAACCTCGCGCTGCTGTCAGACGTGTCGATGGCGGTACTGGGCGGCAGCCTCAAGCGTCGCGAACGTATCTCCGCGCGTCTGGGGGATGTGTTAAGCCAGCTGTATCTGGCCTCGGCGGTGCTGAAACGCTATGACGATGAAGGACGCAATGAAGCCGATCTGCCGCTGGTTCACTGGGGAGTGCAGGATGCGCTGCACCAGGCTGAACAGGCCATCGACGATCTGCTGAAAAACTTCCCCAACCGTCTGGTGGCAGGTGCGATGTGTGTGGCCATCTTCCCGACCGGGCGTCATCATCATGCGCCGTCGGATAAGCTGGACCATAAAGTCGCTAAAATTCTGCAGGTGCCCAGCGCCACTCGCTCCCGCATCGGTCGCGGTCAGTACCTGACGCCGAGCGAGCATAACCCGGTTGGTCTGCTGGAAGAGGCCCTGCTGGAAGTGATGGCGGCCGATCCTATCCACCAGCGGATCTGCAAAGAGTTGGGTAAAAACCTGCCGTTCACCCGTCTGGATGAGCTGGCACACAACGCGCTGGCCAAAGGATTAATAAATCAGGAAGAAGCCGCTATTCTGACCCGCGCAGAGCACAGTCGCTTGCGCAGCATCAACGTCGACGACTTTGCGCCAGAGGAGCTGGCGACAAAGCCGGTAAAGCTGCCGGAAAAAGTTCGCAAAGTTGAAGCCGCATAATAAAACAATCACCACATCACACGCCGGGCGGGGAATTTTCCCCGCCTTTTTTTCGTCCCCCCTCCTCCGTGGCTTCTGTCAGTAGCATTTTTTTAACAAAATATTCCGCTGACCGCCGCGAGGCTGATATGGTGTTACAGTTAACCTAACCCCCTCATGAGAATGGAGTTGACCATTGTGCCTGGCCTGAAAATTACGCTGTTGCAACAACCGCTGGTCTGGATGGACGGCCCTGCCAACCTGCGCCATTTTGATCGCCAACTGGAAGGGATTATTGGGCGCGATGTCATTGTTTTACCGGAGATGTTCACCACCGGCTTTGCCATGGAAGCGGCAAAACAGTCTTTACCCGAAGCCGACGTGGTGGAGTGGATGCATGCCCGGGCCGCGCAAACCCAGGCGCTGATTGCCGGCAGCGCAGCGCTGCAAACCGAACACGGCGCTGTTAACCGCTTCCTGCTGGTCGAGCCCGACGGTACGGTGCACCATTATGATAAACGGCACCTGTTCCGTATGGCCGATGAACACCATCATTATGAGGCTGGTGACCGACGCGTGGTCTTTGAATGGCGCGGATGGCGTATCCTGCCGCTGGTCTGTTACGACCTGCGCTTTCCGGTATGGTCGCGTAATCTGAACGACTATGATTTGGCGCTGTATGTTGCCAACTGGCCGGCGCCGCGCTCCCTACACTGGCAGTCGCTGCTGGTCGCCCGCGCTATCGAGAACCAGGCCTATGTCGCCGGCTGTAACCGGGTCGGTACTGACGGTAACGGCCATCATTACCGCGGCGATAGCCGGATTATCAGTCCTCAGGGGGAGATTGTCGCCACTGCCGATCCGCATCAGGCCACCCGTCTTGATGCCGAATTGTCGCTGACTGCCCTCCAGGAATATCGCGAAAAATTTCCCGCCTGGCGCGATGCCGATCCTTTTACCCTCGGTTAATATCCCTCCGCTTTCTTCCTCATTCAGCAGGTAAAGAAAGCGGGATTTCGCCCGCCGACGCACCACAGAATATTTGCCGGGCGCCATTCATTTCTGTTCTACACTCATTAAAAGATCCCACAACCAAATGGGCGGAGATCACCTTCAACTCACTTCTGCGTTGTAAATCATGAATTTTCTGTTGCTGGCGTGTTTTGTTAAACAACGCTGAGCGTTGGCGTAAGAATATTATGTGAGCGTAAAAGAAAATGGATAATAATAATCTGCTGTTGATTGAAAAACGGCTGGTCACCCGCTTTCTCGATATGTTTATTCGGTTCGGGCTTATTCTGGCGCTGGCCTCATTCTGTTTTACCGTCTTTTCTCCCTTTATCAATATGATGCTCTGGGCGCTGATCCTCGCCGTGGCGCTCTATCCCTTACATCAATATTTTGCCGGATTGTTAGCGGGCAAACAGGGACTGGCGTCAGTGGTGCTGGTGTTGTTAGGTATTTTACTGATCGTCATCCCCACGGTGCTGATGATCACCTCGTTGGCGGAAAGCGCCAGCGCCATGATAGACAAGATGGGCAGCCAGAGCTTTACCATTCCCCCGCCCTCCTCGCGCATTGCCGCGTTACCGATCATTGGCGAACGGCTTAGCGCCCTGTGGATGAGAGCTTCCGTCGATCTCCCGGGACTGCTCAGTAATTACCGCTCGCAAATCGGCGACATTGCCAAACAGTTTCTCAGTATTTTGGCCAGCATGGGCGGCGGGCTGATTGGCTTTATTATTTCGTTTATCGTCTCGGGAATTATGATGGCCTGGGGCGCAGCGGGCGCCATCAGCGCCCAGCGTATTGCCATCCGTATTACCGATGAAAATAAAGGCGTGACCCTCACCCGCCTGTGCACCAGCACCATCCGCGCGGTCGCCCAGGGCGTCATCGGGGTGGCATTGATCCAGGCGCTGCTGGTCGGCGTGATCATGCTGATGGCCAGCATTCCCGCCGTCGGGATCTTCTTTATTCTGGCCCTGATCCTCGGCATTGCCCAGGTGCCGGTGATCCTGGTGACGGCCCCGGCCATTGCGCTAATGTGGAGTCTCGGCACCCACAGTACCGGCATGGATATCTTCTACACCATCCTGCTGATCGTCGCCGGCATGGCCGATAACGTCCTCAAACCTCTGCTGCTGGGGCGCGGAGTCGACGCGCCAATGCCGGTAGTGCTGCTGGGCGCCCTCGGCGGAATGGCCTCTAACGGCATTCTCGGTATGTTTCTCGGCGCCACCCTGCTGGCCATCGGTTATCGGATCTTCATGACCTGGGTAAATGAAGGGCAACCCGCCCTGCCGCAGGATAAATAACCTCAAGGGAGCGTTACGCTCCCTTAATTCATTCCATAAACATTCGTACCGCGCACCAGACCAGCAGCAGCGCCAGCAGCAGCGCCAGCAGCAGATTTAACCCTCTTCCATGGCGTTCGAACACCGGCTGAAACAGCTGACCGGCCAGCGCCCAGCAAAGATTGCCGGCAACGCCTATTACTGATAGCAACAGGCTTATCATCACCAGCCAGAATGGCTCGCGAGTCACTGGCAGAACAAAGGTCGACAGGGCCGTGATGCCGTACAGGATAATTTTTACATTCACAAACTGCAGCCCCAGGCTGGCCCAGAAGCTGACAGGCCGCTCCTCCTGCCCACCGCTGGCCGGGTCGCTGCGGGCAATGTGCCAGGCCAGCCACAGGATATACCCTGCGCCGACCCAGCGTAGCAGGGAGGTTATCCCCTCATCCAGGGTAACGAGAGTGAACGTCAGCCCGGCACAAATCAGCATGATGATCACAAACCCCAAGCTCATGCCGGCCAGAACCCGCATGCTCCGTCGAAAGCCGTGCGCGGTGACGCTGCTCAGCGCCAGAATATTATTCGGCCCGGGCGTCAGGGCGGTGATCAGGGTGTAAGTTAAAAAGGCGCTAATCAGGGTAGGTGTCACGTGTTTTCTCCTCTTGACTGGCAGACAGTACCCGAAGCTGATAATTTAAAAAAATGAATGTTTTTTCATTCTGAATTCGAGAATGTCGATATAAAGAGGAAATATGGATCTGCGACGCTTTATCACCTTCAAAACGGTTGTCGAAGAAGGATCCTTTCTGCGCGCCTCGCAGAAACTGTGCTGCACCCAGTCCACCGTAACCTTTCATATCCAGCAGCTTGAGCAGGAGCTTGCCATCCCGCTGTTTGAGAAAATTGGCCGACGGATGTGTCTCACCGCCGCCGGTAAAAATGTCCTGCCGCACGTCTACGATCTGACCAAAGTGATGGCGTCGATTCGCCAGGCGGCGCGCCAGGACGATGAACCCGGCGGCGAACTTCGCGTCGCCACTGGTGAAACCCTGCTGGCGTACAAAATGCCGCCGGTGCTGCAGCGTTTTAAGCAACGCGCCCCGAAGGTCCGCCTGTCACTGCAGTCGCTCAATTGCTACAGCATCCGTGATGCGCTGCTCGCTGACGAAGTCGACCTGGGGGTGTTTTACCGGGTTGGCAACGATGATGCGCTCACCATGATGGAACTTGGCCCGCAGCCGCTGGCGCTGGTCGCGTCAGTCGATCAGGCGCCGGTCGACTTCCTGCGCCCGCGGCAGCATATCCCATTGAGTTTTATCATCAACGAACCCCAGTGCGTGTTCCGGCAGATTTTTGAAAGTACCCTGCGCCAGCGCGGCATTACCATGGAGAACACCATCGAACTGTGGAGTATTGAAAGCATCAAGCAGTGCGTGGCGGGCAATCTGGGGGTGAGTTTTCTGCCGCGCTTTGCGGTAGAGGAGGAACTCAAACGCGGGACGCTGGTCGAGCTGCCGTTCAGCAAGACGCCGCTGACGATCCATGCGCTCTGCGCCCATCACGCCGGGAAAGCAATCAGTCCGGCGATGCGGGTATTCATGCAGTGTATGCAGGAGGAACAAGAGGCGCGCTGAAATTCGGCGACGAAAACGACGAAAGCCTGAATCATTGCTGATTCAGGCTTTCTGAATAGTGGCGGAACGGACGGGACTCGAACCCGCGACCCCCTGCGTGACAGGCAGGTATTCTAACCGACTGAACTACCGCTCCGCGTTGTTGTTCCGTTGGGAACGAGGCGAATATTACGGATTCCCCTCTACCCCGTCAACGCTTTTTCTACCGTTTTGAATCGTTTGCTGCAAAAATCGCCCAACCGCCTACTTTTAATCCATTTTAGTGGTTATCAGGCACGCCACAGGCAGCTTCCGCCTTTCTTTTGTACCAGATCGAGGCGGGATTCATGGTTCACCAGTTCTTCATCAGAGGCATAAACCACCCGTAACTGGCTGGCGGCGCGGACGACGCGCTGAATGCCCATCTCTCCCGCCTGCTGCTGGCTTTCGCCTTCCATAGAGAACGCCATCGACGTCTGGCCGCCGGTCATCATCAAATAGACATCGGCAAGGATCTGGGCATCGAGTAATGCCCCGTGCAGCGTACGCTTGCTGTTATCTATTTCGTAACGCGAACATAACGCATCCAGACTGTTGCGCTTGCCGGGGAACATTTTCCGCGCCAGCGCCAGACTGTCGGTGATTTTACAAAAGGTCTCGGTTTTTCCAATGCCGCGGTTCAGCTTACCGAACTCATAATCCATAAAGCCGATATCGAACGAGGCGTTATGGATCACCAGCTCCGCGCCGCGGATGTAATCCATAAACTCATCAGCCACGTCGGCAAAGGTGGGTTTGTCCAGCAGGAACTCATCGGCGATCCCGTGCACGCCGAATGCTTCAGGATCCACCAGCCGATCGGGCTTCAGATAGACATGGAAATTGTTACCGGTCAGGCGGCGGTTGATCACCTCCACGGCGCCGATCTCGATAATCTTGTGTCCTTCGTAGTGCGCCCCGATCTGGTTCATACCGGTGGTTTCGGTATCGAGAACAATCTGGCGCGTAATTGCAGTGCTCATAGCGGTCATTTATGTCAGACTTATCGTTTACAAATCGATTTCAATTACAGGAAGTCTACCAGAGATGCTCAAACAGGTAGAAATTTTCACCGACGGCTCTTGCCTGGGAAATCCAGGACCCGGCGGTTACGGCGCCATCATGCGCTACCGCCAGCACGAAAAAACCTTTAGCGCCGGCTACCGTCTGACCACCAATAACCGCATGGAACTGATGGCGGCAATCGTCGCTCTCGAGGCGTTAAAAGAGCATTGTGAGGTGGTGCTCAGCACCGACAGCCAGTATGTCCGCCAGGGGATCACCCAGTGGATCCACAACTGGAAAAAGCGCGGCTGGAAAACGGCAGAGAAAAAACCGGTAAAGAATGTCGACCTCTGGCAGCGGCTGGATGCTGCGCTTGGCCAGCATAAGATCAAATGGGAGTGGGTGAAGGGCCACGCCGGCCATCCAGAAAACGAACGCTGCGACGAGCTGGCCCGCGCGGCGGCCTCCCATCCCACTCAGGACGACATCGGCTACCAGCCGGAGAGCTAATTCTGCCCCTTGCGCCACTGCCGGGTGGCGCCGACTGCCGGCCGCAGCTGGGTTTTCGCTTTACCGGATTTCATCGGATTGAGCGTCAGCGGAATGGTCCGTTTACGGGCGATAATCAATTGCAAACAGCCCAGCGCTGGCAGATGGGTGCTCAGCAGTTTGCCGCCGTGGCGCGACCAGGGTAAAACCTGATAACGCCCATAGTGCAGCACTTCAAAGTTGAGTAGCGACAGCCAGTCCAGCTGGCGCATCAGCGTAAACATACGGCTATTATAAGGCGTACCGTTGCGCAGGAGCGGCACCAGCTTACGCAACCCCATCAGGCTGACCGGATTAAACCCGGTCAGGATCATCCAGCCATCATCGATCAGTACACGATCGGCTTCCCGCAGCAGACGATGCGGATCGCTACACCACGGCAGGGTGTGCGCCAGCAGGCAGGCGTCGACGGACTTTTCGGCAAAGGGTAAATGCAGCGGATCGGCCCGAACCTGCATCGGATTTCCTGCCAGCGAGACATTGACCTGGTGCGAGATGGCGCAAGCTTCAGTATTGATTTCCGCGCTCAGATTGCCAATCTTAAGCAGATGAAAGCCATATAATTTAGCCAGCCACGGTTTCATCTGCTGCTCCAGCGTTTCGCGATAGTATTCGCCCCACGGCATACTGGACCAATGCTCAGGCGCTGTCACTGTGTGAGGTATCCTTGCCGGCTTCATTGCCACCTTCCGCTACGCTTTAGAGGTAATTTATGAATCTTATCAGTATTCCCGCGTTTCAGGACAACTACATCTGGGTTCTCAGTGAGAATAACGGCCGCTGCATCATCGTTGACCCAGGCGAAGCCGCGCCGGTTCTGGCGGCCATTGAGGAAAACCAATGGCAGCCCGAAGCCATTTTACTAACCCATCACCATCAGGATCACGTCGGTGGCGTAAAACAATTACGTGAAAAATTCCCTTCTATAGTGGTTTACGGGCCGGCGGAAACCCAGGATAAGGGAGTCACTCAGGTGGTAGGCGATGGCGATCGGCTGTCAATTCTCGGGCACGATTTTTCCATTTTCTCTACGCCAGGTCACACATTAGGACATATCTGTTACTACAGCGAACCTTATCTGTTCTGTGGCGACACAATGTTCTCCGGCGGCTGCGGAAGGCTCTTCGAAGGTACTGCAGAGCAGATGTATCAATCATTTATGAAAATTAACGCCCTTCCTGAAGAAACCCTCATATGTTGCGCACATGAATATACGTTAGCGAATATGAAGTTTGCATTGAGTATCCTGCCAGATGATAGGGACATAAACGATTACTATCATAAAGTTAATGAGTTACGTGCAAAAAAACAAAAAACACTACCCGTAACTCTGAAAAATGAGCGTCGTATAAATTTATTTTTACGCGTAAATGATATTGATTTAATTGATAAAATTAACCAAGAAACAAATTTGCAACACTCTGTGGCGCGATTTGCATGGTTAAGGTCAAAGAAAGACGACTTCTGATATTTAATTCTTGTCATCGGCCAACTTCGCCGTTATCCTTGGTCGTCTTTTAAGCAACTATTGACACACACATGAAGGCACGAGCGATATTACTCGCCTCTGTCCTGCTGGTGGGGTGCCAGGCGTCTAAGCACGATGGCACCGTCGAACAGCGAGCACAGAGCCTTTCTGCGGCTGGTCAAGGGGAAGCAGGTAAGTTCACAAGTCAAGCGCGCTGGTTAGATGATGGAACCTTCTACGCGCAAGACCAGGATCTGTGGACTTCCATAGGCGACGAGCTAAAGATGGGAATACCGGATAATCCCCGGATTCGCGAACAGAAACAGAAGTACTTAAGAAATAAGAGCTATCTCCACGATGTAACTTTACGGGCAGAGCCGTATATGTACTGGATAGCCGGGCAGGTTAAGAAACGTAACATGCCAATGGAACTGGTATTACTACCCATAGTGGAGAGCGCTTTTGACCCACACGCGACGTCTGGCGCCAATGCCGCAGGCATTTGGCAGATCATTCCGAGCACAGGGCGCAATTATGGTTTAAAACAGACCCGCAGTTACGATGCGCGTCGTGACGTCGTCGCATCTACTACCGCGGCGCTGGACATGATGCAACGTCTGAACAAAATGTTCGACGGCGACTGGTTATTAACGGTCGCAGCCTATAACAGCGGCGAAGGTCGGGTCATGAAAGCAGTAAAAGCGAACCGTTCGCGTGGTAAACCCACCGATTTCTGGTCGCTGTCTCTGCCGCATGAAACGAAAATCTACGTACCGAAAATGCTGGCGTTGAGCGACATTCTCAAAAACAGCAAGCGTTACGGCGTAAAGCTGCCTACGGCCGATGAAAGCCGTGCGCTGGCGCGCGTTCGCCTCGACAGCCCGGTTGATATTTCTCAGCTCGCGGACATGGCAGGAATGCCGGTCAGCAAACTGAAAACCTTCAACGCTGGCGTAAAGGGGTCAACGCTGGGCGCTAGCGGGCCAAAGTACGTCATGGTGCCACAGAAGCACGCCGCTCAGCTGCGTGAATCGCTGGCCTCTGGCGACATTGCTGCCGTGCAGCCAACGCAGCTCGCGGACAATACGCCGCTGACCAGCCGTAGCTATAAGGTACGTTCTGGCGACACGATTTCCGGGATTGCTTCGCGTCTCGGCGTCACGACCCGGGATTTGCAGCAGTGGAACAATCTGCGCGGTTCAGGGTTAAAAGTCGGGCAGAGTCTGGTTGTCGGCGCAGGTAGCAGCGCACAGCGCCTGGCGAACAACAGCGATAGCATCACCTATCGTGTTCGCAAAGGTGATTCGCTGTCGAGCATCGCCAAGCGTCACGGTGTTAATATTCGCGACGTGATGCGCTGGAACAGCGATACCGACAATCTGCGGCCTGGCGATCAGCTAACGCTATTTGTGAAAAACAGCGATCGACCAGAGTCCTGATACGTCAGGGTTCGATAAAAAGGCACCGACTTCCCCGGTGCCTTTTTTGTTGCCCGTATTAAACCGCTTTATGCGCTTCGAACAGGATGGTATCGCTGGTAAACGACCCGTCCTGCTGTAATTCGAAGTAGGCTTTGACCTCCGCCGAAGCGCTCTGCTGATATAAGCGAATCGCTTCTACCAGCGCCTCTGGGGTGCGCATCCGCGCCACCCATGAGCTGAACTCCAGCGGCAGGCGATCGGTCGATAAATGATTAATCACCAGGCCTGCGTCATTGGCCAGCGCCAACCACTCGCCGCTGGAATAATTACGCACGTGCGAGGTATCGCGCAGCGCTTCCACGGTCTGCAACCAGACATCACGTACCGGATGACCCGGTGACATCACGTCCATTATGATCATCACCCCGCCCGGCTTGAGAACACGTTTCACCTCACGCAGCGCCTGGCCGACATCATGCCAGTGGTGCGCGGAGTAGCGGCTAATCACCACATCAAAGCTGGCATCAGCGAACGGCAGCGTTTCAGCATATCCCTGCTGGGTCACGATATTGCTAAAGCCTTTCTCTTTTGCCGCCGCGGTAACCACTTCCAGCATCTGGCTTGATAAATCATAGGCGGTCACCTCGGCAACCTGTCCCGCCGCGGTAAAGCTGGCGTGCCCTGCCCCGCAGCCCATATCCAGCACTTTCGCCTGAGGGAAATCGGCCAGCCGTTCCGCCAGCCGCTGCAGATCGCGCCCGGAGGCGTGCACGGCGCTGGTCAAATAGGCGCTGGCCTGGGAGCCGAACTGCTTTTCGACGTTGTCATGGTGAGAGCGTGTTGTCATTGTGTTGTCCTTCGGTTGTGTGAGTAATTTAGGGCAGCATCGTGCTGAACGCAGACCTGCCCGATGGCAGGCCTGACATACCTTAAATTAATCAGGCTTGCCGGGACTGAATTCGACTAGTAGCGGGTTGTGATCGGAGGCGCGGGTCACCAGCACGGAAGCATCGTGCACGCTTAACCCACGATAGAACACAAAATCGAGCGGACGACCAAACGCACGGCGGCGCTGATCGTCAGAGAAACGAACTTCGCGTAACGACATCTCACGCGCAAAGCGGTACAGCGCGTTCATTCGCGGCCGGCTCCAGGCATTGAAGTCCCCGGCCATAATCACCGGCCCGCTGTGATGGGCAATCTGATCGCCGATCGGCAGCAACTGCTTGCTGTAGACATCGACGCCAAGGCTAAAGTTGACCGCATGGATGTTGACCACCATCAGCAGCCGCGCATCGGGCAGCGGATAAACGGTCACTAAGGCCGATTTCGGCAATCGCAAAATAGGCTCGCGCTCGCGCAGCGGACAGCAATAGATGGGGTGAGCAGAGGCCAGCGTCATCACGCCGGAAGGATGCTGCGGCAATACCAGCGCCGGCACCTGATCGGCGGCCAGATAGTTTGAAGTCGCGAACCTGACCAGTTCTGGGGTGGTTTGCGCCTCCTGCAACAGGACCAAATGCGCATCTTTGCCGAAATTTTTGAGGACCGACTGCCACTCTGCACGCTGCTGCTTGAAGATATTCCATACCAGCACGCGGATCTTTTCATCGCTGCTTAACGGCGTGCCGGCAGGATAAACCGGACTCACGCCCGCAAACGCCCCCGGAGGCAATATCCTCTCCGCAGGTTGTCCGGCGACGTAGCGCATGGCATAGGTATTCTTTCGCAATTTGGGCATCAATCCTCAATAACAGAAACCAGCCCAACAACGACTGGTTCTTCTGTTATAGGGATTTTCCCATCCACTTTCAATGCAATTTGCGATAAACCCTTAGCCTTCGAGAGAAACCGCTGCCGAACGGCGCGGCGATTTATCTAAACGACCGCTCAGCACCACCAACAGCAGGGCGACCAGCACAATCACCGCACCAATCCACGGCGTCTGCGCCAGACCATACCGTTCAACCGTCAGCCCGCCGACGATGGACCCCAGCGCAATACCAATATTGAAGGCGGCAATATTCAGGCCGGAAGCGACGTCGACGGCGCCAGGCGTATACTGTTCGGCTTTTTGCACCACGTATACCTGCAGACCCGGCACGTTGCCGAAGGCGAAAATACCCATTACCAGCACCGTTGCCAGCGCAGCATAGTGGATGCTGGCGGTCAACTGGAAGACCAGCAGCAGCACAACCAGCGCGGCGAAGATAAACTTCAGCGCGGAGACGGCGCCATGCTTATCGGCCAGTTTGCCTCCCCACACATTGCCAATAGCGACCGAGACACCGTAGCCCAACAGGATCCAGCTAACCGCAGACGGACTGAAACCGGCCAGCTCCTGCATCATCGGAGCAAGAAAAGTAAAGGCGGTAAATACGCCGCCATAGCCCAGCGCGGTAATGGCGTAGATCATCAGCAGGCGAGGATGAGTTAAGACTTTCATCTGATCGCGCAGGCTGGCGCTGGCGCGGCCCGGAATATTATTCGGTACCAGAAGCAGACTGCTGATAAGCGCAATCACGCCCAGAATCGATACCGCGAGGAACGTTTCCCGCCAGCCAAAATGCTGACCGATGAACGTCCCGAAAGGCACCCCGGTGACCAGCGCGACCGTCAGGCCGCCGAACATGATAGCAATGGCCGAGGCGGCTTTCTCTTTTGCCACCAGGCTGGTGGCGATTGTCGAGCCAATAGAGAAGAACACGCCGTGTGCCAGACCGGTCAGCAATCGCGCCAGGATCAGTGTTTCATAGCCCGGGGCCTGCCAGGCCAGCACATTACCCGCCGTAAACAGGACCATCAACGCCAGCAGCAGCTGTTTACGCGGCATACGCCCCGTTAACGCCGTCAGCACCGGAGCGCCAATCGCCACGCCCAGCGCGTAGATAGAGACCAGCAGTCCCGCCGAAGGCAGAGAGATAGAGAGTTGTTGCGCGATAGTCGGGACCAGGCCGATAATCACAAATTCAGTGGTGCCAATTGCGAAGGCACCGATAGTTAAGGCAAATAGCGCCAGTGGCATAATTTACTCCGTAGCATCAGGATTAAGATGACACGTAGTATGAAGGTTTGTATAAATAACAAAAACTATCAAAGTATCAATAGAATTTTGCTACAGGTGCAATAATGAGAGCCACATCAGAGGAGATCGCCATCTTTGTGGCGGTGGTGGAAAGCGGAAGTTTCAGCCGGGCGGCCGAGCAGCTCGGACAGGCCAACTCTGCCGTCAGCCGGGCGGTCAAGAAGCTGGAATCAAAGCTAGGCGTAAGCCTGCTCAATCGGACCACCCGCCAGCTCAGTCTGACGGAGGAAGGCGAGCGCTATTTTCGCCGGATGCAGGTGGTCTTGCAGGAAATGGCGGCAGCAGAGAATGACCTGCTGGAAACGCGCACAACGCCGCGGGGCCTGCTGCGGGTGGATGCCGCGACGCCGGTGATGCTGCATTTTCTCATGCCGCTGGTGAAGCCATTTCGCGAGCGCTACCCGGAAATGACGCTGTCGCTCGTCTCTTCAGAGACGTTTATTAACTTGATTGAACGAAAAGTGGATGTGGCCATTCGGGCCGGGACCTTAACGGATTCCAGCCTGCGCGCCCGACCGCTATTTACCAGCTATCGTAAGATCGTCGCCTCGCCAGACTATGTCGCGCGCTACGGTATGCCGCAGCATCCGTCAGATCTGAAACAGCATCACTGCCTCGGGTTCACCGAGCCGGTATCGCTGAATACCTGGCCTGTCTCCTGTTGCGATGGTCAGCTGTTAGAGATCGAATCGGCGGTGTCCTCCAATAGCGGCGAAACGCTCAAGCAGCTGTGCCTGACCGGTAACGGCATAGCCTGTTTGTCGGATTATATGGTGGATAAAGAGATTGGCCGTGGGGAGATTGTGGAGTTACTTGCCGACAAACGCTTGCCGGTGGAGATGCCATTCAGTGCGGTGTACTACAGCGACCGGGCGGTCAGCACGCGCATCAGGGCATTTATTGACTTTCTAAGTGAGCACGTCAAACAGCTCCCGAAGGAGCTGTCGTAATATCGTCTCAGACGGCAGTGCGAACGGCATGCCGAAAGCGGGAGATTAATCCCACTGTGGAGCCAGACCTTCCGGACTCACCAGACGATCGTTGCAGTCGAGTGCGGCGATCGCTTTACGATCTTCATCATCCAGCTGCAGATCCTGCGCTTTCAGGTTGCTGGCCAGATTGTCACGTTTGGTGGACGATGGGATAACCACATAGCCTTCGCCCATCGCCCATGCCAGGATAACCTGCGCTGGGGTCGCACCATGTTTCGCCGCGATGCGGGCAATCACTTCATCTTTCAGTGCCTTACCGTAGGCCAGCGTCATGTAAGAGGTGATATGGATGCCGTGCTCACGCGCCCAATCGACCACTTTACGGTTTTGCAGATACGGCGAGAGCTCAATCTGGTTAGTCGCGATATTCTCAGCGCCAACGGCGGCAATCGCGCGCTCCATCAGTGGAATAGTGAAGTTGGAGATACCGATCTGACGGGTCAGACCCAGCTTCTTCGCTTCCATCAGGGCTGCCATAAACTCTTCAACAGCTACCGCATCGTTCGGTGACGGCCAGTGGATCAGCGTGAGATCAACATAGTCAGTGCGCAGCTTCTGCAGGCTCTCTTTCAGGCTGGCGATGAGTTTGTCTTTGCTCAGGTTTTCGATCCAGATTTTGGTGGTGATGAACAGCTCATCACGCGGCACGCCGCTTTCGGCGATGGCCTGACCCACCGCGGCTTCGTTGTCATAGATTTGCGCGGTGTCGATAGCACGATAGCCCAGCGCCAGCGCGGTTTTTACGGATGCGATAACAACATCATCTTTCAGACGGAAGGTGCCAAGACCAAATGCAGGGATTGCCATGATTTTCCTCGTTATTTCTTCATTTCGGTTAACGGATGAAATTATGGCTGATGGTGTGGAGGAGAAAAAGAGCGATTAATGCAGAGGATTTTTGCTGAATTAGCAATAATAGAGAACAGATCAAACAAAAAAGCCCTGAGCAAATGCTCAGGGCTCTTAATAAGTGGCGGAACGGACGGGACTCGAACCCGCGACCCCCTGCGTG